>NZ_NERM01000035.1:0-36752 GCF_002215235.1 Rhodococcus sp. BUPNP1 | reverse complement strand
TCCGACGGCAACAAATCCCTCGCCGCCCACCGACTCGGTGTGGCCCGCTCGACCCTCTACCGCAAGATCCGCGCACTGGGCCTGGAAAACGAAACGTTCGGTTCCTGACCCCTGAAACACTCTGTCGTATAACGGGATATCCTCGCCGCTGAGTCTGCGGGGACACCCTCTTCCTCACGCCGAGCGGACGTCTCCCCATCTCTGTTCGGGACAGCAATGATGCCGTTTGTACCTCGTCGTCGTGCACGGACGGTGTTGCAAAATAGGACACTCGCTGCGGCATCCGACGCCCTACCGTTCTCGAGTACGTATTCCATGAGGAGTACGCGCGTCGTTTCATGACCGTATCCCCCGAGGAGTGACCATGGCCCTGTTCGCTGTTATCTGGTCGTACACCACTGACGCATCCGTCAAAGAGGCCGCCCATGCCGACCACCTGGTCTTCGTCAAGGACGCGGCCGCCAAAGGCGTGCTACAGGAAGCGGGCGCCTGGGCCGACGGAGCCGGCGCGCTGCTCGTGTTCAAGGCGGACAGCGAAGACGACCTGCAGGCCCTGCTCGCCAAGGACCCCTATGTCACGCAGGGTGTTGTCGTCGACCAGACCATCTACCAGTGGAAGCCCGTCCTCGGACCCCTCGTGGGAATCTGACGACGAAGCGGCATGCCTAGCTTCTGTTGGTCACAGCATGCAGCATTTTTGCAGTTGACCAGACGATGGGACGCACAGTGTGTGCATTCGACGAAGGCGCGGATCGTATGTGGGGCCAGGAATTGCGTCACGTGACGTCCTGAGGCGCCCGTCGATACATGGTGGAGTGAACGCGCGGACGGAGATGCAGCCGGCCGATCGAGTGCTCGCCTGATCGGGTCCAACCAGATCCACGGGTTCGAGAGACAATCAGCGCAGGGTGCGGCTGTAGATTCACACAACCGACGTGTCAACGGAAACCGGTGTGACACGGCAATCTTGGAACAGATCTCTCTATCCTTGACGTGGGCGCTACGCCGGAAGTCAGCCACGGCTGTTCCCGCGCCCTCACACTCGGTTTCTATGCCCCCACCGCCCTTCAGAATGTCGCGCCCAGCGATCGCCGGGTCCTCGAAGCCTTCGGGATACCTGGGCGGGAGATCTGGGAGGCTCTGGCCAACGGAAACTGGACGTGTTCAGTAGATGTGCGCGGATGGTGCACGGCGAAGCCTTGGCCACCGAGCACATGGTCGAGACTCGGGTAAGAACTGTGCTCCACGCTCCGAGGCCACTGAACGAGCATCCAGAAACGATGGGGTGGCAAAGTCACGCAGTAGTGAACAATACTGTTACATATATTGATTGAGCAGGTATCTTCCGTCGACAGTCATGCGGTCCAGAAACAGCGAACTACCTGTTGACGGTTCGTCTCATGAGCATCCACCGAGAGCCACGTGTCGGCCGATGGTGCGTATGCGGCATGGGCGAGGCGGCGTGCCTCCGCCACTGGGCACGGGCAGATCCCACCTGCTGCCTGCGCTCGGGCTGCCGGGACCCTGCTTCGGTGATCAAAGGCGATGATCGAAGCAGGGTTCTCCGTCCTCGATAGAACACCCCCTTCGCCGGCGAGCTGTTCGCAGCATGTCGACGTAGCGACGGATCGCCGCAGTGCGCGCTGTGGTGTTCGTACTGGCCCATCCACGACCTGAATCGCTGACGCGGGTCAGAGTCGTCCTACCGATACCCATCGAGGTGTACGTTGCTGTCGTCGGCTCCGTATCGATGTGCTTACCCGGATCCGGCTTCATATCTCCAGTGAGAGAACGTATTCGCGCCGATTCCAAGCAGACCGAACACAGAGTGATCCGAGCTCGCTGGCCCGTCGCCGGAGATGGCGCTGAGTCAGTAACGACAGGAGGTCGTCCACACGATCATATGACAGGGGTCGTAGTGAAGGAGTAGATGCACGATGACCTTGTCCGGTCCGCACCTCGGGGTAATGCCTTCGGTTTGTCGTTCTCAACCTGAGTCCGGTTCCGACACCGCACCTGTCCATACGGCGGCGTCCCAGCGGAGCAGGACGGACGCCGCGGACCCGCGCACAGTTGTATCGAACATCAATCCAGGAGAAGCTGAGTCGAATTCGGATATTCGGCAAGAGTCGGAGTTCGATGCTGCAGGGTTTGTCGAGTTCGCCGAACGTCACCTCGAGTGGCTCGATCGGGTCGACAGTGCCGAAGCCCGAGCGTGGCACGAGGTGAGGTCCCGGGGTGGTCGGATATACACGTGTGTGCCTATGAACCCTGATGCCGAAGTCACCGAGCCGATCTGTATCGACCTTTTCAATGGGGACTTGTTGACATCACCGGCGCGTGAACACATTCAGGTTGCCACTTCTTCGCCGGCGATCAGGAAAACCTACGATCGCTGTGTCGCCACGATCGAGGCCGAACTTCCAGCCTATGACGTGCCTGATGCACTCGGGTTCTCCACGATACTGAACACCTATTTCGGGTACGCCTGTCAGACCGACTTGGTTTCCCTCCTCGCGCGTATCCCACCTGCAGTGCGCCCGAATCCCGCATAAGCACCGGGGTCGACTCGGCCGAGATCAGCCCTTGGACCCGATACTTCTGCGGCAGTCCTACTCACATTGCCGGGCTGCCCTTGTAACCGACGTTCGCAGTCGCGACTACCGAAGTCGACTTGCCGTCGTGAAACTCCTCGAGCGTGGTCACATTGCACGCCATGTACAGGGTGCGGAGATCGTCACCGCCGAATGCACAGGTGACCGACCAGGCCCCATCGATCGCAACCCTGTCGGTGATCTCTCCTCCCTCGACAACTCGGTAGAAGCCACTGTCCGACTCGAGGGTCAACGCGTTGCCGAACCACACACCGCCGTCAGCGTCGAGTGCGATGCCATCCGGGTGAACGGAATCGTCGAGCTGGGCCCAGATTCGCTCGTTGGCCAGGCTTCCGTCTTCCTGGATGTCGAACGCCGTGATGCAGTGCCGCCATGTCTGGGCGGTGAGAAGAACTCTGTCCGGGGTGATCGCCATGCCGTTCGGGAACAGAACTTCACCACCGACGGGGTTGATGGAGCCGTCTGCGGACACATGGACCAAGCGTGTTGTCTTCGGGTCTTCCTCCCCGAGAGCGAAACCGAAGTTTCCGACGTACGCATCACCTTTGCCTGTGACGATCATGTCGTTGCCGATGCCACCGGCGTACTGGCTGAAGTCAGCGTGCACCGACTGTGTACCGTCGGGTCCGATCCGCACGACGGTTCGATCCATCTGTGACACGACGAGGACCGAACCGTCATCCAGGAAGCCCAGTCCCGATGGCGAGCCTTCGACCTCGGCGACGTCGGTGTACGAACCGTCGGCGTTGAACGTCTTCACCGTCTTGCTGAAGAAATCACTGGCCCAGAGCTTGCCATGGTGCCAACGAAGACCTTCGAGGAACTGGTGACCGGTCGAGAAAACGGCCGAGCGGTGCTCTCTCATGATGTTCTCCATCCCGCCGCGAGGGATTCGCGGCGATGGTCATTGCTCGAGGAATGAAGGGTGCTTGTGTCCGGTGTGTCGGGTCCACTCAACGGTGGACTGTGCCTTTGACGCGGTCCGCCGCGAGCTCCCGCAATTTGAACTTCTGGATCTTCCCGCTTGCCGTCCGCGGCAACTCGTCGACGACGATCAGGCTTTCCGGGAGCTTCTGCCGTGCGATGTTGCGTTCGATCAACCAGCCGGTGAGATGCTCGAGCTCGATCTCGACTTCGGGCTCCGGTACAACGATCGCGCAGACTCGTTCTCCGAGGACGGGATCCGGCGATCCGACGACCGCGACGTCGGCAATCATCGGATGGGCGAACAGGTGGTCCTCTACCTCTTTGGCACTGAGATTCTCGCCGCCGCGGATGATGATGTCCTTCTTGCGGCCGACGATCTCGAGGTAGCCCTCGGTGTCGAGACGTCCGAGGTCACCGCTGCGGAACCAACCGTCCGCGGTGAACGCACTGTCGTTGAGTCGGTTGTCGAGATATCCGAGGAACATCTCCGGCCCGCGCAGCAGAATCTCACCGGGAACCCCTGGGGTCACGTCCTGCATGTCGTCGTCGACGATTCGGATCTCCGCAGACTTGATTGCTCGGCCATCTGTCGTTGCTCGTTTGGTCAAGGGATCGTTGCGCTTGCCGGCCGATGCCGTCGGAAACTCCGTCGATCCGTAGACACGCGCAACCAGAGCATCAAGGGTGTCGGTGGCCTCGATGACCAGGTCAGGGGGAACATCGGCGCCACCACAAAGGAAGTTCCTCATCGAGGAGAGGTCATGTGACGAGCCGGACGGGTCGTGGACGATCCCGTGCAGGAACGGAGTCGCAGCGACCGTCGTGGTGCAGCGGTGCTCGTCGATCAGACGCATGCCCGCCTGCGGACTCCAGACATCGAGCAGCGCCACGCCGCTGCGCAGCATCGGTGGTAGCTGGATCCCGTACAGGATTCCGGTGATGTGTCCGACCGGCGATGGCATGAAGATTACATCGGATTCGCTCAGTTCGAGAAGGTCGGCGATGCTGCGGTTCTCGTAGTTGAGAGTGTTGTGGCTGTGCATCGCGCCCTTGGGATCGGATGTGGTTCCCGAGGTGTACAGCAGTAGCACCACATCGTCCGGTGAGCGGTCGACACGGTTCGGCTTTTCCGCGCCTTCGACGAAGGCGTCGTACCGGATGCCGCTGGCTGGGCTCCCCTCACCGACTACTACGACGGTGGGTGGTTCGTCCAGTTCACGAGCGATCTCGCAGGCCATCGCCGCATAGTCGAAGTTCCGGAAGACCGACGGGACAAAGACGATTTTCGAAGCAGACTGTCGCAGAATGAACGCGGTCTCGGTCTGCCGGTAGATCGGGATGATCGGGTTGCTCACAGCACCGATACGTATGGCAGCCAGATGGACCACGCACGCTTCGATCCAGTTCGGTAACTGCCACGAGACGATATCGCCAGGCGCAATGCCATGCGCTTGCATGGCGCTTGCCAACGCGTTCACTGCTGCGTCGAACTCGGCGAAGGTCAACGATCGGGTCGGCTCGGCCAGTGCCATCCGGTCCGGTACCGCGGCGGCTGCGGTCGCCAGATAGTCGTCGATGAAGGCGCCGTCCCAATCCCCGGACGCCACGTAGTCGCGAGTGGGAGCGACATTTCCACCTCGTGGGATCATCAGACCGCCTTCGCCGTGCTTGCGTGTTCTGTGGTCTGCGCCAATGCTGCCGCACCGACCATCTCTTCCAATGTCCGGGTATCGCCGTACCAGGGTCGTAGGGCGAGCGCTCGTTTGTAGAACCAGTGCAGATCGACCTCGGCGGTGAATCCGATTCCGCCGTGCACCTGGATCGCGTCCTGGCAGACCTCGACGGCCACCTTGGAAGCGTGCGCCTTCAGCACAGCTGCGTCGACCGCTGTCGGCGCTCCGCTGTTCACCGTGTCCGCGAGTACGGAATCGCAGAGATTCCGAACCGAGGCGGCATGTACATGCATATCGGCGATGATGTGCTTGATCGCCTGGTAAGATCCGATCGGCCGACCGAATTGCTCACGCTCCTTCGCGTAATCGATCGTGGTGCGTACGCAATGGGCGGCGATTCCACTCAACTCACATGCGACGAGCGTTCTGACCCACGAACGGATCTCTTCGATCAGCCTCGGCGCTGCAGACGCATCAGCGAGCGGCGTGCCTGCGACGCCGTCCAGACCAACCGAGGCGAAAGACGAGAGCGGATCTGCGTTGGCATCGGTCTGGATCATCTCGAGGCCTCCCGCATGGGGATCGACGAGCCATAACTGCTGATCATCCGAAACGACGACCAGCTGCGTAGCATCACCACCGAACCGAACGAGGTGACAGCGTCCGAAGAGTCTGCCGTTGCGGACGGTGATCGATCCGCCGTCCCAGTCTCCGGTGGCGTGCGGATCGACGAGGGCCAACTGTCCGTCACCGCTCATCGCTGCCTTGAACACTGCGCGGGCGGTCTCCGGTGCATCAGCGGCCAGAACAGCAGGAAGTAGCGAGTTCTCCAGCAATGGCCCCGGTACCAGATACCTGCCGTACAGGGTGAACAACGGTCCGAGCGACGCCATCGGAAGCCCCAGCCCGCCGAACACCTCGGGTACAGAGGTAGCGAACACTCCCATCTCGCCGAGAACACCACCGAGCTCGGTGACCCTCCTCTCCGAGAGCACTGCGCGTCGGGTGGCGGAATCGTAACTGCGAGCGAGGAAGTCTTCCAGGCTGTTGGCCAGTTCTGCAGTAGTGGTGTCGTCAGCCACGAGGGAGTCCTAGCAGTCGTTCCGAGATGATATTTCGCTGAATCTGAGAGGTGCCGCCATAGATGGAGGTCGCCCGCGAATAGAGGTGGTCATGTGCCCACCGATCTGATGCCAGCCCCAACGGCCGACTTTCCTCGACGGCCCGGTATGGACCGAGAAGCTCGGCGATCTCCCCGAAAATTATCTGCTCGACCTCGTTGAGCAGAAGCTTGTCGACGGAATCCTCCGGAGTCGGGACCTCTCCCGCAGCGAGTCGCGCGACCGTTTTCTGCGTTTGCGCGCCCAGGACTTTCAATGCAACGTGTGCCTTGCCGATCGCTATGCGTACACGGCGTCCGAGCCCGGTTTCCGGCGCGGGAAGCCCATGATCTCGAAGCGCAGCGACGGCGTCTTCGAACGCGACCTCGTAATCGACTCGCCGGCGCAACGTGTAGGCGGCGCGCTCGATGCCGAGAGTGTGCGTCGCAACAGCCCAACCGCCGTTGAGCTCTCCGACAAGATTCCGCCGCGGAACGCGCACTTCGTCGAAGAAGACCTCACAGAATTCGCGGTCGCCCGTCATCTGCTCCAGTGGCTTCGGCGTGATTCCCGGCGTGGACATATCCACCAGCAGGTAGCTGATTCCGGCGTGCTTGTGTGCCGCAGGGTCGGTACGAACGAGCAGCGCACACCATTGTGCCTTGTGCGCCCAGCTGGTCCATACCTTCTGGCCGGAGATGACGAACTCGTCACCGTCGAGCACGGCCCGGGTGCGCAGCGAGGCAAGGTCCGATCCGGCCCCGGGTTCGGAGAAGCCCTGGCACCAGATGTGCTCACCGGAGAGCAGCTTCGGTAGGAGTTCTTCTCTCTGCCACTGCTGGCCGAACTCGTCGATCGATGGTCCGACGACGTCGAGGCCGATCAGACCGATAGGCATCGGCGCCCGGGCATAGGCCAATTCTTCAGCGAACGCCAGTTGGTGCAGATGGGACAGCCCTTGGCCACCGGCCTCCTTGCTCCAGCTGATGCCCAACCCTCCGGCTTCGAACAGCACTTGCTGCCAGTCGCGCAGAACATCGAATCGCTCGTCGAGATCGAGGGGAACGGTGGGAATGTCCGCGTCGGCCAGCCACGCGCGGACCCCGGACCGATACTCGGCCAGATCCGTCGTCATCTAGGTCACCTGCCCGTGTAGTGGGGAGTACGACGTTCGAGGAAGGCGTTGACTGCTTCCTTGGAGTCCTCGTAACCGGACAGTTCACCGGTGAGCGACTGCTCGTACTCGTAGCCGGACTTGAGGTCCATGTACTCGATGGTGTTCATACTCAGCTTCGCGAAGCGCAGTGCGGCCGGGCTGTGCCGGGCAAGTGAATCGGCGAGAGCCTGGGCACGAGTCATCAGCTCGTCGTTCGAGACGACCTCGACGATCCCACCGAACTTGTAAATGTCTGCGGCCGGCACCATGTCACCGCTCAGATGCATCAAGCGGACCATGCCTTGTGGGACGAGACGCGAGAGATGCTTGGCGCCACCCATAACCCCCACGTTCACTTCAGGCAATGAAAATCGCGCGTTCTCCGCAGCTACGACCAGGTCACACGAGGCTGCAATGCACAGGCCCGTACCGACAGCCGCACCCTGCACCGCTGCCACCGTCGGCTTCGCACTGTCCCGGATCGAGAAAAAGGCCTCGCGTACCTGTTTCATGCGTGCGGGCGAGTTCTCCGGCGACAGGGTCTTGAATTCTTCCAGGTCGTTGCCACCGCAGAAATGCTTGCCGCGGCCTGCGACGACGACGACACGCGCGTCGGGAAGGTACTTGTCGACATTGTCGAAGAACTGCTTCAGTTCGACGTACATGTCCTGGCTGACTGCGTTGGCCGGCGGGCGGTTGAGCCAGACCGTCGCAGTCGCTCCGGACTCCTCGAACTCGATAAACTCGAACGTTTCCATGCTGGTCCATCCTGTTCTGAACACCGTGAGCAAGCCTGCAGCGTCCGACATTAAGTCTATGACTGCTAATCTCTAGTCGGATGCTTGTCTCGTGAGATGAGAGCACATTAGGGACCTTATCCGCATTTTGTCAACGGCTACTAATTTTTCACCCCGCGCGGAGCACAGATGCAGTCTGCGTAGCCGCGCATCTCGCTCCGGATCGGAATGCCCGCTCGTGCACCACCTTTCGTCGACAAGTCGCAATACGCACTACGAAGCCGCAGTGCGGCACAGTAGGCAGCGCGGCAATACATGCAGCCCCCGGCCGGGTCGGCCGCTCCTTGCTCGACCGACCCGCTTCACCACCACAACTTCCCCACACAGCGTCATGCACGTCACAGCACGATGTCAAGGGATACTAACTTCAGGCCCCTGTCCTAGTACCACGCAATGGATCCACATACGTCGACGCAGACATCCCGAGCGGCCGGTAAAGCCCCAGCGGCGCCCAACAATCGTCGAGGACTTCTCCCCTAGCAACGATGATTCGCGAAGAAACTCCCCCCACCGGTGACAACAAGTCATCAAATGCTAAGAAGATCTCCTAAACCGACTCGAACCCCTCTCCTCGATCCCGAGAAGTAGGCCGCTCACCGCTCACGCAACGGCACACGGTCAGCATCGGGGAGAGGCGTGTCCTGAGATCGACGCTGGCGGTCTTTACGCGGCAGCCTGGACGATCCGGTTCTCCGCACGCCCACGAGACCGTCGTCCTCGACCCGTCGAGATTTCGGGCGCCTCGTCGTGAACCAAGAATCACTTGTCGGACGCTGCGAACCGATCAGCTTCCATGCGCTCCGAACGATATTGGGAGGCTATGTAAGGTCTCGATGAGGCCGGTCGGTGGGAGACCAACCCTTGACGCATCCGCGATACGCGGCGGGTGCGAAGAAGTTCGGGGCCGGTCGACGCATTCCACCCGGCACCATTACGGGTCGACTCGGCACACCGTATGCGGGTCTCGGGCCATCCCGGTGGACACCGGTCGCCACCTCGAGATCCCCGAGCCGCCTATGAGCTCAATTAAGTTAGCGATGGTTACCATTAGCGAAACGCTGCACCGTCCATACTTCGAGTCCGAGGCCGGCGGCTCCCCGACCACCGTGACCAACGACCGTGCAGAACACCTACATTCACTACAGTCGCATGGACGCGTCGGGAAGGCGCGGGTACCAGATCATCGCGAACACGAATTAGTGATTCTTGACATATTTTGACGACGGGGGCACCATCGTCCCATTCGGAGAGTGCGCGTTAGCGCTCGATGACATTCGTGAACTCGGGACATCGAAGGGTGCCCGCTGCGGCGTCCGACATCGACTTTGTCCAGAGCTGCGATCGATCAGATGAATCGAACAGCCCGAGGCTTCAGATCCAAGGTGCGAAAGGAATACACAATGGTCTCCCTACTCGAGGACACTCGTCCCGTAACCGAGGAGCTCGACGTGCTGGTAGTCGGCGGCGGGTTCGCCGGCGTCTACGCGCTCGAACGCCTGCGCGCGTTGGGGTTCACGGTGAAGCTGTACGAAGCAGGCTCCGAGGCCGGCGGTGTCTGGCACTGGAATCAGTACCCCGGCGCCCGGGTCGATACCGAGGCCACGGCGTACCAGTTTTCCGACGAGCGCATCTGGAAGGAGTGGGACTGGTCGGAGATGTTCCCCGGTCAGGAGGAACTGCAGGAGTACTTCCGCTTCGTGGTCGACAAGCTCGAACTCGGTCCGGAGATCCACTACAGCACTCGCGTGCTCGCAGCCCGATTCGACACCAGTCGCGATCAGTGGGTTGTCGAGTCCCGCAACGAGAATACCGGTGAGACCTTTCTGACCCGGGCACGGTTCTTCCTTCCGATGCTCGGTACGGGTTCCAAGAAGCTCATCCCGAACATCGCGGGGCGCGACACCTTCGAGGGCGACATCTTCCACACCGCCGAGTGGCCCACGGGCTACGATATGCGCGGCAAGCGCGTCGCGGTGATCGGCACCGGCGCCAGCGGTGTACAGGTCATCCAATCGATCGCCCCTCAGGTGGAGTCGATGACGGTCTTCCAACGCACGCCGTCGATGACGCTACCGATGTATTCGGCCAAGCTCGATCATGCCGCGAACGAGGAGCTACGCAAGAGCTACCCGAAGTTCTTCGAGTTCCGCAACCAGACGTTCGGTGGTCTCGCCTACGACCTGGTCTACAAACCGACAGCCGAGATGACCGACGAGGAGTTCACCGAAGGACTCGAGAAGCTGTACGCCGAAGGAGGCCTACAGATCTGGCTGGGCGGTTACGCCGATCTGTTCTTCGACGTCGAGGTCAGTAACCGAATCTACCGTTTCTGGCGCGACAAGACCCGCGGCCGGATCAAGGATCCCGTCCTCGCCGAGAAGTTGGTTCCGACCGAGCCTCCGTATCCCTTCGGCTCCAAGCGATGCCCGCTGGAATACACCTACTACGAAGCCTTCAACCAAGACAACGTCGAACTCGTGGACGTCAACGACAACCGCATCGATCACATCTACGAGAACGGCATCGTCACCGCTGATGGTGTCGAGCGCGAATTCGACGTCATCGTCCTGGCGACCGGATTCGACTCGTTCACCGGTGGCCTCTGCGACATCGACATCGTAGGCACGAACGGTGAGACCTTCGGCGAGACCTACGCGAACGGTGTTCACACCCTCCTCGGTCGTGCCACCTCGGGTTTTCCGAACATCCTCTTCGTCTACGGACCGCAGAGCCCGTCGGCCTTCTGCAACGGACCGACCTGTGCAGAGCTCGAAGGAGACTGGGTGATCGACTGCCTGGTCAGTATGCGTGAGCGGGGCCTGACCCGGATCGAAGCGACGCCGGAGGGCGAGAAGGAGTGGCAGCAGCACTTCGAGGAAGTCACCGCCGCCACGATCTTCCCGCTCGCGGACTCCTGGTACATGAATGCCAATGTGCCCGGGAAGAAGCGTGAACTGCTGGCCTACCCCGGTGGTCTGGCCCAGTACCTGAAGAAGAACCAGGAGTCGGCAGAAAACGATTACGCCGGCTTCGTCCGCACCTGAACACAGTGATGTGACGGCACGGGTGCTGGGGTCGGACAACCCCAGCACCCGTGCCGTCACTGTTGAAGTAGATGGATGCGCCGCTCCACTGTGTGAGCTCGACGTTCGAGCCCGAGGTCACCGAATACTCGCTCACGGCGATGAACACTGCGCTCGAGCAGTTTTCGGAACCTCGGCAGGTCCTTCGATCCGAACGACACGGTCGGGACCTGGCCGGCATCCGCCCGACGTCGACTACGCCCTCAGGTCCGAACGCACCAATATGGACGACGTCGACGCCGATCTGTCACGTACGGCCCACCAGGCGGTCGTCTCCAACTCCGGTGCTCCGACCGGTCGAGAGCGGGAGAAGGGTCCGGTTCGAAAACCGACCTACAGATCGGAAGGCAGAGGCGTGCCTGACCCACGCGTCCCAGCACGCCGGTCGACATCAGTCTGCAAACAGGGCATGCACTACCCGATCGAGCTCGGATTCGAAGTCCGGGGAGCGGAGGAAATGGGGAATCCGAACCAAGTCGTGCACCACGGTGACCGCGATGCTCACGAGCGACTGCGCGGCCGCCGGGTCGACATCCGGCCGGACCGAGGAGTACCACCGGCGCAGCTCGGAGACAAAATCGTCATTGATCCGCTCGAAGCGCTCACGATCCTCGTCTGGAAGGTAATGCCCTTCGGTCAGTGCCACGGCGAGGAGATCCACGGCCTCGATTCCGAGACGCACGTACCCGGAAATCAACGCGGACAACACTTCGGCCGGATCAATGGAGGTGCGCAGCGCTCGAACGACCTCCAATGCTCGCCACTCGGCGAATCGCTCCATCAATGCGACGAGGATGCTCGACTTGGTCTTGAAATACCGGTAGATCGCCGGACCGGCGAACCCGACATCCGCTCCGATATCGTCGATGCTGACGCCGGCATATCCACTGCGACGAAAGGCTGCCGCCGCGGCCGCAAGCAACTGCTCGCGCCGCGCCATCGGCACGTTCTCGACAGTCGGCGTCTGCCGGCGACGCACAGGCTCGACTGTCGGCGCAGCGATGATCCGTTCGCATGCCGTTGCCATCACGGTAGCGAGACGAGACCGCGAAAGCGCGCTGTCGTAGAACGCCGGGCTGGTCAAGACGCTGACAACCGCCCAACTGCGAACATCGGTTGCGAACGCGCCGAGGCCGGGGTGGCACGGACGGATCAGTCGACCGGCAACGTTGTCCGAGATCCACACTGCCCTGCTTCGTACGGTTCGGAAATCATCCTCGTCGAGATGGCGTGCTTCACGCTGCCACAGCACCGACAGCCGGCGACTTTCGATACCGACACGCGCCAGGTAGTCGAGATGCCGGGCCAGCTCCTCATCCGACTCGACCTCTGAGATCGAATCCAGAGCGTCGATCCAACGCTGTTGATCCTCATCGATGATGCGGGCGAGGAGTTCCTGCTTGTTCTTGTAGTGCCGATACACCGCACGCGCGGTGACTCCACTCGCCTCGGCGATATGGTCTACGCGAACGGCGTGAAAGCCCCTGAGTGCGAACAGCTCACGTGCATTGTTCGCAATCTGCACATTGCGGTCCTTCGGCCGACGTGACGTCGGTGCAACTCGTGCTTCAGCCCCCATGGGTCTCTCCGTTCATGACGGGCTCAGCTCCGGACCTCGCCTCCGGTAGACACGTCGCGTCGCTGTTGAGCATGTCGGTCCAACTACGCCCCAGCCAGGGCGCTCCCCCGTCGGGTCGTGCGAGACTGCTACGTCGCTCCGGTTGAACGAGCACAGACCTCCTCCAATCTTCCGGAGACACTTCGCAGCCACACACCGACCACGACAAGTTGTTACCTCAGGTTACCTAATTTGCGCCTGCGACCCGACATGAACCACCCGCAAGCACATATCATGCAGGTTGTTTATCTCAGATGAGAGGTCAAACCACCATCTGGTGACGACCACTGACAGTTATGGACCATTGACTTACTATCCTATCGGTCGATAGGATCGGCCGAATGGACGTCCGAAGACCGAAGGCTGAAAAGTGAAGAGCTGCTCGGCATTCCCACACCGTCATGGTCTGTCCGTTCCCGAGACAGACAAGATGCCGGAGGCGTCCTTCCACCGCCACAGCCATCCGAGCGACACGCGAATCAGCGTGAATCACCGCCCTGACCCGGCGCCCTCAGATCCGGATTCTCGCTGACGATGTCGAGAAGAACCTCGATGACGGCCTGCACCCGTGCCAGGCGAGCCAGTTCTCGCGGAACAACCAACCAATAGGTTCTCTCGGCCACGAACTTGTCCGGGAGTACGGGCACGAGATCGGGATCGGCATTACCGATGTAGGTCGGGAGCGGCGCGATACCCACCCCGTACCTGACAGCCTGATAGTGGCCGGTGATGTTGTTCGTCTGGACATGCGCGCGATCTTTGGGCAGGAGACGCTCGAGTCGACGTAACGGCTCGACGTCCAAGATGGCGTTCACGTACCACACCAACGTGTGGTCCTCGAGGTCGTCGAGGGCCTCGATGGCACTGTGCGAGTCGAGGTAGCGACGTGATGCATAAAGACGCAGGTCGTAGTTGGCCAGCTTGCTGACAGACACCGATCGTGGTGACGGCCGTTCGAGAGTGACTGCGAGGTCGAAGTCGCGACCGGTCACCAGATCGTGTGTGGTCGACGTACGCAACTCGGTGAACAGGTCAGGGTGTCTGTCGCGCACCATGCCCAGTCCCGGAACCAACACATAGGCGCCGAAACCGTCCGGGGTGAGAATCCGGACAGTGCCGTGAAGACTGCCGGATCCAGCGGACGATGTCGCGTCGAGTGCAGCCAACAGAGTCGATTCGACCGCTTCTGCGTACGGCACCAGACGCCGGCCGGCCTCGGTCAGTTGCCATCCCGACGATCCCCGGTCGAACAGTCGCGCTCCCATGTCTTTCTCGAGTCTGGTGATCCTGCGCGACACCGTGGTCTGATCGACGTCCAGACGTTTGGCCGCGTCCACGATCCGCCCGGTCCGTGACAACTCCAGCAGAAAACGCATGTTATCGGCGGTGAACATCCCACTCCCTCGCTGCTGCAAAATTGCAGTTCTCACTGCGAAGATACTCGTTGACCGCGGCACATATGCACCGACAGACTCGAGAAAACCACAGAGTCACAGGAGCACATAACCATGACCGTCATCCCACACTGGTTGGACAACAAGCCCTTCACCGGCACCAACGGCACATCGGCCCCGGTCACCAACCCCGCCACCGGCGCAGTGACTGCAGAAGTTGCACTTGCGAGCACAGACGACGCCCGCACGGTGATCGAGGCAGCCGCGGCGGCGTTCCCCGCATGGCGAGATACCTCGATCGCCAAGCGCACACAGATTCTGTTCGCATTCCGTGAACTGCTCAACGCCCGCAAGCAGGAATTGGCTGCGATCATCACCTCCGAGCACGGCAAGGTGCTCTCCGACGCGCTCGGTGAGGTCTCCCGCGGCCAGGAGGTCGTCGAATTTGCCTGCGGCATCGCCCACCTTCTCAAGGGTGGGATGACCGAGAACGCGTCGACCAAGGTCGACATGGCGTCGATCCGCCAGCCCATCGGGCCGGTCGGCATCATCTCCCCGTTCAACTTTCCCGCCATGGTTCCGATGTGGTTCTTCCCCATCGCGATTGCCGCCGGGAACACCGTGGTCCTCAAGCCGTCGGAAAAGGTTCCCACGGCAGCGCTGTGGATCGCCGAACTGTGGTCCGAGGCGGGTCTGCCTGCCGGCGTGTTCAACGTCCTGCAGGGTGACAAGACAGCCGTCGACGAACTACTCACCAATCCGGCGATCAAGGCCATCTCCTTCGTCGGGTCGACCCCCATCGCGAAGTACGTCTACGAAACCGCAACCGCCCACAGCAAGCGCGTCCAGGCACTCGGCGGCGCGAAGAACCACGCCGTTGTTCTGCCGGACGCCGACCTCGATCTGGCCGCCGACGCGATGGTGAACGCGGGCTTCGGCTCCGCCGGTGAGCGCTGCATGGCGATCTCCGCACTGGTCGCGGTCGGGGACATCGCCGATGAGCTGGTTGCAAAGATCAAGGATCGCACCCTGAGCCTGAAAACCGGCGACGGCACAAAGGACTCGGATATGGGTCCATTGGTGAGCAAAGCACATCGTGACAAAGTGTCTTCCTATATCGACGCCGGCGAAGCTGCCGGCGCCACCGTCGTAGTCGACGGCCGGGCCGTGCAGGCCGATGGCGGAAGCGACGGATTCTGGCTCGGACCGACCCTTCTGGATCACGTCACCACCGATATGAGCGTCTACACCGACGAGATCTTCGGCCCCGTCCTGTCCGTCGTACGGGTCGAGACCTATGACGAAGCCCTCGAATTGATCAACTCGAACCCCTACGGCAACGGCACCGCCATCTTCACCAACGACGGCGGCGCAGCCCGCCGCTTCCAGAACGAAGTCGAGGTCGGTATGGTCGGCGTCAACGTCCCCATCCCCGTCCCCACCGCGTACTACAGCTTCGGCGGCTGGAAGAACTCCCTCTTCGGTGACACACACGCCCACGGCACCGAAGGTGTGCACTTCTTCACCCGCGGCAAGGTCGTCACCACCCGCTGGCTCGACCCCAACCACGGCGGCATCAACCTCGGCTTCCCTCAGAACGACTAAGGACGGCACCATGAGTATCCAGATCGCCTTCCCACGGTTCCTGCGAATCGGCGGGGGCACCGTCGACGACATCGGGGACGTGATCCGTCAACTCGGATTGCAGCGCCCGGTAGTGGTGACCGACAAGTTCCTCACCTCGACAGGCACGTCCGAACGGATCTTGACTCTCCTGCGCGAAGCACGCATCACACCAGCCCTGTTCGACGACACCGTTCCCGACCCCACCACCGACTCCCTCGAAACAGGGCTCGCCCTGCTCGCCGATCACAACGCCGACTCGGTGATCGGCTTCGGTGGCGGCAGCCCGATGGATACTGCGAAGGCGCTGGCCGTCCTCGGGGTCCGCGGGGGCCGGATGCGGGACTACAAGGTCCCGCACGTCTACACCGGACCAGCGCTTCCCGTCGTCGCGATCCCGACCACCGCCGGCAGCGGCTCGGAGGCTACGCAGTTCACCATCATCAGCGACAGCGTCACGGACGAGAAGATGCTCTGTCCAGGCCTGTCCTTCCTGCCCATCGCAGCAATCGTGGACTTCGAACTGACAATGTCCATGCCCCCTCGCCTGACTGCCGATACCGGAGTCGATGCACTTACCCATGCGATCGAGGCGTATGTGAGCCGAAAAGCCAACCCTGTCTCCGACGGCCTCGCACTCGCAGCCATGCGCACCATCGGCCAGAATCTGCGCGCCGCGTATGAAGACGGCGAGAACAAGCAGGCACGAGAAGCCATGATGCTCGCCGCTACCCAGGCCGGCATGGCGTTCTCGAACGCGAGCGTGGCCCTCGTTCACGGAATGAGCCGACCCATCGGCGCGCACTTCCATGTCGCGCACGGGCTGTCCAACGCCATGCTGCTCCCGGCGATCACCGCATTCTCCGTCAAAGGCGCCGAGTCACGATACGCAGACTGCGCCAGGGTCCTCGGTGTGGCCACCGAAGCCACCGGTGACGGTATCGCCGCGCAGTCCCTCGTCGACTCCCTGGCCGAACTATGTCATGACCTGGCTGTTCCCACTCCCCGCGACCACGGTATCGACCGAGCTCGCTGGAACGATCTGATCCCACTGATGGCGCAACAGGCGCTCGATTCGGGTTCGCCGGGCAACAACCCGGTTGTGCCCACTGTCGACGAAATCGCCGAACTGTACGTCGAGGTCTACGACTAGCGTGGATGCGATCCGCGCCCCGCGCTGTCCGACGAGTCAGGGTGAGAGCTCGAGCGGCAGGACCCTTTCGGTCCTGCCGCTCAGCCGCCCCCATCGCCGGGGAGCTCGCTCCGCAACGATGTCACCGTCGTCATGAACTCATGCACTCAGTCAGGACGTGAACGTCCGGATACAGCATCGAGATAGGCAGAAGCTGTACCCGTGATCCGCGTACCCTCGACGATCATCGGCCAGGTCCCGTCCATACCGGCGTCGACGGCGGCACGGCTGAGCTGACGCTCCCAGAACGCAGCGGACCCGAATTCCGAACGCCACTGCAACGCAGGCAGGGTGAGCCGGTGGAGGGTGTGCTCATGGGTGGTGCCGATTGCGCCGTGCACTTGGTGAGTGTTGCGCACCGCCACGGCCAGCGCTGGTGAGACCACACTGCGGGCCACCGCGACACGAAAGGCCGAGAAGTCGCCGGCAAGGTCGTCGGTAACAGCGTCTGCGAGAGCGGTGTCGACGGCGGCACGGGCAAGGACGGACTCGGCTGCAGTGTCGACCACGAGATTCTGCACGGACTGGAACCGCGCCAGAGGGCGCCCGAACTGAGCGCGGTCGGTGGTGTGTGCAACCGCCGAAGCCAGCATGCCCTCCATAGCGCCGACGCACTGGATCGCACGGATGAGAGCGCCGCGCAGGACGTAATCCTCGACGGCACGGGTGTCCACCGGTGTCCAGGTGACGTCACCGTCGACCCGGACCGACCCGAGGGGCACCTCGGAGATCCCCTCGACCGCCTCGACGGTCAGCCGATCGGTGGGCACGTCCGCGATCTCGTAGCCCGCATCGACCCGACGCACGCAGACAACGGACCCGGTGGCGCCAGCCCACGGCACACGTTGCGCGAGGCCGTCCGCCCTCAGGACGGCGACGGTCGCTGTGTCCGACGACGAGTCGTCGAGGCCGGCCGCGCGCCTCAAGGGACCTGCCAACAGATCGGTCTCGGCGAAGGGCACGGCCACGCCGCCAGCGGCGGTCGTGCGTAACAGAGCAGCGGCCTCGACCCAACCCGCGCCGCTGCCCCCGGTCTCCTCGGGTGCGGTCAGCCTGGCCAGTCCGACCGCACCCAAGGTGGCCCACACAGCGGCCGGATCCGGCTCGATGTCCGGCCCCGAGTGCCCAGCGACAAGATCGTCCATGAGGTCCTGGAGATCCCCGTCTACGGCAAGATCGATTGTGCTCGCGGTCGTGGTCATCAGCGCATCCCCAGCCCCCGCGCGATCACGCCGCGCAGGATTTCGTTGGTACCGCCGCGAAGTGTGAACCCCGGACGCTGGTGTAGTCCGGCCCTGCACAGAGCCTCGATTTCCGCTTGCCCGTCCATGGTCTCGTCACCCAGCCGATCAGAGACGTACTCGACGAGGTCGCCTTCCATGCTGGTACCGAGGAGTTTGACCAGGGCGGCGGCGGTGTCGGCCTTCTCGCCCCGTTGAAGGGCTCCGGCGATGTTCTGGCTCAGTGCGTGCAGTCCGACCATCCGGGCCACAGAACGTCCCAGGTCGGTGCGCTCGGGCAGCAGTCCCTTTCGGACCGCGCCGATCTCGGCAGCCAGGAGCCGGAAGGTCGAAAGGAAACGCTCGGGTCCACTGCGTTCGAAGGAAAGCTCCGAGTTGACCTGTTCCCATCCGTTGCCCAACGTGCCGAAGACCCTGGCGTCGGGAACGAATACCTCGTCCAGAACGACCTCGTTGAAGTGGTGGTCGCCGGAGAGGGAAATGATCGGCCGGATCGTCACGCCTCGGGAACGGAGGTCGACGATGAACTGGCTCAGGCCCGCGTGGCGGTGTGCCGTGTCGAGTGGTTCCGTGCGGGCCAGCACGATGAACGCCTCAGCGTGGTGGGCGCCCGAGGTCCACACTTTGGTGCCGGTGACGGTCCAACCGCCCTCCACTCGGGTGCCGCGGGTCCGGACACTGGCCAGGTCCGATCCTGAGTCGGGCTCACTCATTCCTATGCCGAAGAAGCACTCACCCGCAGCAATTCGGGGAAGGTACTTGTGCTTCTGCTCTTCGGTGCCGTATCTCAGCAGCGATGGTGCAATCTGGCGGTCTGCCACCCACTGCGCTGCAACCGGAGCGCCTACCGCGAGCAGTTCCTCGGTGACAACGAAACGCTCGAGATGGGTCCGGCCGTGCCCGCCGTACTCGGTCGGGATGGTCATTCCTACCCAACCGTGCTCGGCGAGGCGGCGGGTGAAGTCCTCGTCCCACCGGGTGAGCCAGGTGTCGATGCCCGGTGTCAGTGTCCCTGCCGCGGTCTCCTTCTCGAGAAAGGTGCGTACCTCGGCGCGTAGAGCATCCATTTCATCAGTGGTCACCGTCGTCGGCGGCGCGACGGAGGGGTTCATAGTGCCTCCATAGGAAGTTCCGGCTGGGGCGAGGCCCGACATGCTCGCGTGAATTTCGCCGCCGAGTAAGCGGCGGCCGGTCGGATCGGGGGGGCGAACGCCGGCCCCATCTCGGATGGACACTATCCAGTCCTCGACATCTACGCAATAGCGCATTATCTTACGTAATTATGTATCGGTTGGAGGAGTTCTCCCTGTTGATAGGCTCACGAAATGGCTGACACTCCTGGGTCCCCCGGAGCCGTGCCGGTCGAGAAGGTTCCCGGCCGTCCCCGGCACCGCATGGTCGATCGGGTGGCGTCGATCCTCGAACTCGTAGCCCGGTCCGAAAACGGCCTCACCCTCACCGCTATCGCACGGGCACTCTCCGCGCCCGTCAGTTCGGTCCAGGGCTTGATCAACGGTCTCGTCGCCGTCGGCTACCTCGACGAGCGCGACCGGATCTACACCCTCGGCACCGCGCCCTATCTTCTCAACGTCATCGCAGGCCGACCTCCGGTCACCTCGATCAGCCATGATCAGCTCGAGCAGGTCCATGCCGAGACCGGGTTGACCATCACACTGTCCACATCTGTCGGCGACGACCTGTTCTACGTCGATCACGTCTCTTCCGACCCGCATTACGCATACCTGGCAGAAAACCGGGTGCGCCGATCTCTCCTGCGTACCTCTGCAGGATGGCTCTTGCTGGCCGATCGCGATCAACGTGACATCTGGGCGTACCTCAACTCTCGACCATCCTCCGATGCCGACTTCGTAGAGCGCTTCCTGCACTCACTCGATGAGCTCGAGAACACCGGCGTATGCGTGGCACCCGGTGTGGCCGTTGAACATGCAGACGGGGTATCGGTCGCCCTCCGAGAACGCGGCCGGACCATCGCCACCCTCGGCGTGGTCGGGATACGGGAGACCATCGTCGAACGGCAGGACGAACTCGTCGAGATCTGCCTGCGATACGCCACCAAGTGGGGCTTTCGCTAGCCTGCAACACGGACACTGATTCCTCGATGAGTCGCTCGACCCGGCTCGACGACCGTGTCGACCGACGCCACACCCCGCCTGACACAGAAACGGACCAGGGTTGATGCGGTCACTCGCGGTAAGCGACCGCATCCGTGAGCAACACGCGACGGCCAGGCCGCCGCCTCTCGAGCGAGCGTGACCCTCACATCGCGATCGGACCCGCCTGCTCGATCTCTCGACCTTCACCTAACAGATGATCGATTCCCGGTGCACCGCTCGACCACCGGATATATCGGAGGGTGCGCCTCCACGCGGCGCGACTTCCGGATCGAACGCCGCAGACCGTAACGGTCGGCAGGGTCCGGCAGACGCCGTCGATCACAGCGGAGGAACGTGCGCCCGAACATGTCTCGCACCCTGTAGCCACCATTCACATCGTTGATCTGCTTCTGATCTCCGGCCGGCCGCAGGGGAGCGTCGCGCAAGCACTCCACAACAGCGAGTTCGCTTCGCCCACGTCGTCGCCGTAGCACCCGTCCGCGACATCGGGCGGAACCGAGGGTCCCGCACTCGTCGATGTGCCGTCGACACCAAGCGACTCGGCCTGCACGCGCCCGAGTGTCAAACTCCCCCGCCGACAACAAACACCCCTTGTCCTGACATGGTCCCCCCTCGCCTTCAGAAGACGCGCAAACCTTGCCGCAGAGCGCCTATCTACTTATTTACGTATTTTTATTTCTAGTTGCGGATTTTTTGGTGGGTCGCTATTGTCGATTCATTCCATCTCCGTGACCCATGCCACACCCCATACGCAACGAGGTCGCAACTCCGACAGGCCGTTTGACTTTCGGAAAGCAAAGCCAGACACAACGCCCCGGAACTCTGCCCGCACGTCAGCCTCGGAAAGGTCTAGGCCCATGACATCAACCCATCTCCCTGAGCACGCCACGACGGAAACGCAGGATTACGACGTCATCGTGGTCGGCGGCGGTTTCGGCGGGATCTATCAGCTGCGCCACCTTCGGGACAAAGGGTTCTCCGTAATCCTGCTCGAAGCCAGTGGAGGCTTCGGTGGGGCCTGGAGCCTCAACCGCTACCCAGGCGCACGCGTCGACAGCCACGCACCCGTCTACCAGTTCACCGATGAATACCTTTGGAAGGACTGGAACTTCTCACAGATGTTCCCGGACCACGAAGAGATGCGCAGTTACTTCAACTACGTCGACTCCAAACTGGACCTGAGCAAGGACTCGCGCTTCAACACCAAGGTCGTCAGCGCGACGTTCGACGAGGACGAGCGGATGTGGACCCTCGTCTCACAGAACGACGAGAGCTTCCGCGCACGCTTCGTCGTGTTCGCAACGGGATCGACTACCGAACCCTACATCCCGAACATCCCTGAAATGGACGCCTATCGAGGTGAACTCGTCCACACCGCGCGGTGGCGAGACGACATCGACATGACCGGCAAACGAGTTGCCATCATCGGCACCGGCGCCAGCGCAGTCCAAGTAGTTCAGGAAGCCGGCCCTGTCGTCGAGAAACTCACCGTCTTCCAGCGCACGCCGAACCTCTCGTTGCCCATGCATCAGGAATACCTCACCGAGGAGAGGCAGGCGGTCCTGAAGGAGACCATGCCGGATGTGGCGGTCAAGTGTCGCGAAACGTTCGCTGCGATCGACTACGAGTTCGATCCCCGAAATGGCGTCGACACGTCCGAGGAAGAGCGTCTCGCACTGTTCGAACGTCTGTGGAATCAGGGCGGATTCGCATTCTGGCTCGGGAACTTCTCCGATTACCTCTTCAGCGAAGAAACCAACTCGATGGTCTACGAGTTCTGGAAGAGCAAGATCAAGCCGCAGATCCTCGACCCTGTCAAGGCCGACCTGCTGGTGCCTGACGTAGCGCCTCATCCGTTCGGAGCCAAGCGGCCGGCCCTGCACCAGAACTACTACGAGGTGATGAACCAGGAGAACGTCGAACTCGTCTCCATCCAGGAGTCACCGATCACCGGGTTCACGGCAACCGGAATTCGCACATCCGATGGTATCGAGCACGGAGAGTTCGACATCATCGTACTTGCAACCGGATTCAACAATAATACCGGTGCGCTCACTTCGATGGAGGTCCGCAACTCCGCTGGCGTTACCCTCGGCGAGAAGTGGCGCCAGGGCGTCGACGCATACCTCGGCGCATTCACCGCCGGCTTTCCCAACGCCATGTTCGTGTACGGTCCGCAGAGCCCCGCCGCCTTTGCGAACGGGTCCACGAACGCGGAGCTTCAAGGTGAGGTCATGGTCGAGTTCCTCGAATTTCTTCGTTCGGAGGGCCTTACCCGGTTCGAATCGACTCCCGAAGCCGACCAGACCTGGACCGATCACATCAACGGTACCGATGACATGGCGCTGTTCAAGCATGCAAAGTCCTGGTACAACGGCAGCAACATCCCCGGCAAGAAGCCCCAGATGCTTCAGTATCTGAACGGTCTGCCCATGTACCTGGATTTCTGGCACAAGGAAAAGGCGGCAGGATACACCGACGGACTGCGGGTATCGTGAGGTTTCGCTCAATCGGATTCAACCTCGGAAGAAGTGAATAATGCCTGTCATCAACAGCATTGAACGTGAACGTTTCTTCATCGACGGCCAATGGCGCAAAGCGAGCACCTCCGATCTGGCACCGGTGTTCGAGGCAGCAACCGAGCGCCCTCTGGGTGTTGCTGCGATGGGCGGGCCCGAGGAGATCGATGCGGCTGTGCACGCCGCACGGGCCGCACTCCAGAAAGGACCCTGGGGGCGCAGCACCCCCCACGAGCGAGCTACAGTGATGCGGCGCTTCGCCGACAGCCTCGAGCGTCGAGGAAGATCGACTGCAGAGCTCGTCAGCCGGCAGACCGGAATGATCTCCTCCTTGTCGGTGAGCACAAGCGCAACGGCTCCGGTAGCGATCCTGCGGTCCATGGCAGATCTCATCGAGACACGAACATTCGAGACCCGCCGACCCAGCAGCATGGGCTCCACCATCGTGCGAGAAGAACCCGTAGGAGTCGTGGGCGCAATTACTGCCTGGAACTATCCACAGCTCTTGGCCATGGCCAAGATCGGGCCCGCACTGGCAGCAGGATGCACTGTAGTTCTCAAGCCGGCACCGGAGACGTCGCTCGATGCCTATGTACTCGCAGAGGCAGCCGAGGAAGCCGGTCTACCACCTGGCGTCCTCAACATCGTTGCCGGCGGCGTTCATGCAGGCAAAGCCCTTGTAGCCCATCCCGATGTCGACAAGATCGCCTTCACCGGTTCCACTGCAGCAGGACAAGCGATCGGCGAGGTCGCCGGCCGCAGTTTCAAGAGAGTCTCCCTGGAGCTCGGAGGAAAATCCGCAGCCATTGTGCTCCCCGATGCCGACCTCGGCGTCTTTGCCAGAAGCCTCAAAGACGCCGTGCTCAAGAACGGGGGACAGACATGCACCACGAACTCCCGCATCTTGGTTCCCCACGGTAGGTCCAGCGAGATCATCGACGTCCTTGCGTCCTACGTAGACGGCTTGGTCATGGGAGACCCACTCGACGAGTCGGTAACCATGGGCCCCATGGTAAGCGAGCAGCATCGGGAGCGGGTGAGGAGTTACATCCGCCTCGGGCAGTCCGAGGGATTCCGAACGATCCGCGGCGGAACCGACTCCCCTCAGCAATGTCCCCGCGGCTGGTTCGTGTCTCCCACCATCTTCGAGGGTGTCGATAATCGCAGTCCGCTGGCACAGGACGAGATTTTCGGACCTGTCATCTCCGTCATCCCTTATGAGACCGAAGAGGACGCCATCAACATGGCGAACGACACACCATTCGGTTTGGGAGGAGTCGTCTTCACGGAAGACACCGAACACGGCTTGGACATCGCGTCACGTATTCGATCCGGAACCGTGGGAGTGAACTACTACTCCCTCGATACCGGCTCCCCGTTCGGCGGCGTGAAGAACAGCGGAGTCGGCCGCGAATTCGGGCCCGAGTCCCTGGACTTCTATCTCGAGTACAAGTCGATATACGTCTAGGCTTCGCAACGCCCGCAGACCCTCCATATCGCCCCCGACAGTGCGTCCAGCCTGAGACTTCATCCGATGGAAGGAACGAGTAGCTACACGGAGCATGCCCGTCGTCTTCAGCGTCGCTGACTATGGGCAACTACCCGCGGTCGATGCAGGTCAGCGATGGCTGAGAATACTCCGTTCATGCTTTGTCCCTCCCTCCGGAGGCCAGCGACTTCCAACCGCACAGAATGAGCAATCATGCCTGAATCCTCATCTGCCATCCTCCCGGCCGAGACTCGAGAATCCGCATCCGAGACTCTGCGTCCACGGACCGGCGCACTCACCGACATCCGGGTCGTCGATCTTTCGCGGGTGCTGGCCGGCCCGCTGTGCGCGCAAGTGCTCGCCGACCACGGTGCCGACGTGATCAAGGTGGAGCCACCTACTGGTGACGACACACGCAGCTGGGGCCCGCCTTTCGTCAAGGATGACCACAGCGCCTACTTCGATGGCTTGAACCGCAACAAGCGGAACATCAGTGTGGATTTGCGTACCGAGGCCGGCCAACAACTGCTGCGCACGATGCTTGCCGAAGCCGATGTCGTCATCGAAAACTTCAAGGCGGGCACCCTTGCGAAGTGGGGACTCGACGACGACGTGCTCGCCGCCGAATTCCCGCGACTCGTGCACTGTCGAATCACCGGGTACGGAGTCGACGGGCCGCTCGGTGGTGCTCCCGGCTACGACGCAATTCTCCAAGCCTTGTCGGGGCTGATGAGCATCAACGGTGAGCCCCACGGTGATGCCATGCGGATCGGGATCCCTCTGGTCGACATCATCACGGGTCTCAACGCTGTGAACGGCATCCTCATGGCACTTCACGTGCGGCAAAAGACCGGACGCGGGCAACTCGTGGATCTGGCACTACTCGACAACGCTGTGTCGATCCTGCACCCACACGCCGGCAAGTGGTTTGCCACCGGCGTCGCGCCGGAGCGGACGGGCGTGGCACACCCGACGATCTGTCCCTATGAAACGTTCACCTGCGCCGATGGCCCCTTCTTCATCGGTGCCGGCAACGACCGGCAATTCCGCGCTCTGGTCGTGGCGCTCGACGCTTCAGACCTGGCCGACGACCCGAGATTCGTCACCAACTCCGACCGGATGGCAAACGCAGCTCAACTGCGCGACATCCTCGGCGGCCTCGTCAAAACTTGGCAGCGCGAAGCTTTGGCGGCCCTGCTACGGCGAGCCGGCGTACCGTCGGGGTCGGTGAACAATGTCGGAGAGGCCCTTTCGCTACCGCAGGTCCGTCACCGCGAGATGGTGGTCGAGTGTGACGGCTACCGGGGTCTCGGCGTACCCGTCAAACTCGCTGGGTCCCCCGGTGCTGTGCGGTTCGGGCCGCGCGACCGTGGCGCCGATACCGATACTGTGCTAACAGAACTCGGACTTCTCGAAGACGATATCGAGCAGCTGCGCGCCGCCGGGGCACTGCCCGAGTAACAGCTCACCTGCACGGCGGATCTTGGCCATGCCTACCAGCAGAGCTGGTTCCACACACAGCTGCCGGCAAGGTCACCGACCGTATGCAAGCCAAATCGTCGTTCGGCCGTTCAACGCCGATCGCGTTCTCTCCGTTTTGCATTCGTCGTCATTCACCAACAGGTGTTGCAAAATAGGACACTGGTGACCTCATCCCTGCTTCTAGCGTTCCAAGGTGCGCATTCTCCCTGAATATCCGCACCGTTTCACATCCCGTATCCCACTCAAGGAGTGACTATGGCCCTGTTCGCTGTTATCTGGTCGTACACCACTGACGCCTCCGTCAAAGAGGCCGCCCATGCCGACCACCTGGTCTTCGTCAAGGACGCGGCCGCCAAAGGCGTGCTACAGGAAGCGGGCGCCTGGGCCGACGGAGCCGGCGCGCTGCTCGTGTTCAAGGCGGACAGCGAAGACGACCTGCAGGCCCTGCTCGCCGAGGACCCCTATGTCACGCAGGGTGTTGTCATCGACCAGAGCATCTACCAGTGGAAGCCCGTCATCGGACCTCTCGTAGGGATCTGAGGACGACCCGGCTGCTCCACCTCGATGGAAAGAAGTTGCAGCATCTCTACATTGAGTTGCAATCAGCACTCTTCCAGTAGCGTCGGCACGAACGACCCGTACAACTTGCATCTGTGCGTTCGCATAGTGAGCGACGGATGCGAAAAGTTCGATCAGCGACATCGCGGAACCATCACATCACCGCCTCGACGGCGCAAGCCTCGACGCCGAACCGATGTGGCGATCGATGAGTACCGACATTTCGACAATCCGAGGCAATCGTTGACCTTCCCTAGCGGCCTTTTCTGATCAGCCGACTGGGTGGGGTGACACCGTGCGTACGCGATACACCAGCTTCACGCCTTCCTGATCAGTCAATTTCCTTCTCGACCGGTGATGAAAGTGAGCAACACATGTCCGTGAGCAAAGAATCGCTGTTCCTCAACGACCTGTACTCGTCCTGGCTTCGACGGTCCGAAGGTATGGATCTCGCAGGTCAGCGAGACATGTTCGAAGAATGGCATCTTCCCACCATCGAACCCACCGATGTCACGTATGAAGAAGTGACAGCCAACGGTGTGCCGGCAACATGGGCCAAGCCGCTGGGCGCCGCCGAAGACCGGGTGATCGTCTTCACGCACGGCGGCGGATTCGTGACAGGTTCACGCTTTTCCCATCGCAAGCTTGCCGCACACCTCGCCAAGCTGGCAGGAGTTCACGCACTCGTGGTGGACTACCGGCTCGCGCCGGAGGCAAAGCATCCAGCACAGCTCGAAGACTGCATTGCCGTGCACAAGTGGCTCCGTACGCAGGGCTACAAGGCAGAACATACGGCGACGGTCGGCGACTCGGCAGGCGCACATCTCGCCATCTCGACCGTGTTCGAACTTGCGGGTATGGCACTTCCCACTCCGGCCGCCGTTGTCGCTCTTTCGCCGTGGCTCGATATGGAGATCAAGGGGTTGACGATCGAATCGAACGACGCAGTCGACGTCCTGGCCAAGAGGGCAGTCCTCGAGATGATGCGGGAGAATTTCCTGACCGACCTCTCGGAAGCGACGGACCCGCGGGCAAACCCCCTGCTCAGGGACTACACAGACTTCCCTCCCGTCTATGTATCGGTCGGCGGCTATGAGACTCTGCTCGACGACTCGCGCCGGGTCGTCGAGTTGATCGAAAAGGCAGGGAGCGAAGCCGTGCTCGACGTGGTCGACGAACAGCAGCATGTCTTCCACTTCAACGCGGGACGAGCACCCGAGGCGGATCAGGCACTGAACCGGATCGCCCAGTGGCTACGGCCGAAGTTGGGGCTCGCCTGAACACCGCATGTAGGGCGTGCAACTGAAAGCACAGCGCGCCCACGAAAGAGGAACGTGTCTCGGCGGCGGTCTGCTTCGACCAGACCGCCGCCGAGTCCGTTCGCATGCCAGTCAGCAGTGCACTATCCGAACCATCGATTGCAGTGAAGATCGGGAAGACACATACATGGAAAATCCAGTTCTCGTAGAACGCGACGGATTCATCGAAACGTGGACGATCAATCGGCCGGCTGAACGTAACCCAGTCTCAGGGATGGATGTCGTCGACGCATTGGTCGCATGCGTGGATGCCGTCAACGCCGATTACGGGGTACGCGCTGTCATTGTCACCGGCGCGGGATCGACCTTCTCCGCCGGCGGCAACGT
The DNA here is from genome assembly GCF_002215235.1 of Rhodococcus sp. BUPNP1. Classification (NCBI taxonomy): domain Bacteria; kingdom Bacillati; phylum Actinomycetota; class Actinomycetes; order Mycobacteriales; family Nocardiaceae; genus Rhodococcus; species Rhodococcus sp. BUPNP1. Next base: position 8,504 of record NZ_NERM01000035.1, on the reverse strand, counting down.
CAAGGACATGGCGAATCGCCGGGGACTGTTCGGCGGGAAGCCTCACGAACAACGCGATGGCTATCGCGCCGGGATACAACGGATCCCACGAGCGATGTACAACTGCGACGTACCTTTGATTGCAGCGGTGAACGGCCCTGCAATCGGTGCCGGGTGCGATCTTGCCCTCATGTGCGACCTCCGAATCGCCAGCGAAAAAGCGTTCTTTGCTGAGAGCTTCGTCAAGCTGGGCATCATCCCGGGTGACGGGGGTGCGTGGTTGTTGCCGAAGGCGGTCGGTATGGCGCGGGCGGCCGAGATGATTCTCACGGGTGACCGTGTCGACGCAACACAGGCTCTCGAGTGGGGATTGGTCTCGAACGTCGTTCCTCCCGATCAGCTGCTCGACGAAGCTCGTGCTCTCGCCAACAGGGTGGCCGCCAATCCTCCGCACTCGGTACGGATGGCCAAAAAACTCCTGCGTGAAGGGCAGCACCAGAGCCTCGACAGTCTCCTCGAACTGTCCGCTGCTCTGCAGGCGCTGGTTCAACAGACCACCGATCACACGAGAGCAGTCAACGCCCTCATGGAGAAGCGCCCTGCCGCATTCACCGGCGAGTGACGATGCCTCACGTAGAAAGCTCCTCGATCAGCGGTGCGGACACGTGGACGTTCGGCAAGGCAATCGCATCAACAGGAACGATGTCGTGAAGGTCGACGAGTCCTCTTCGATCGAGCACTGGTCTACTGACTGTTACCTCAGTGCCAGGGGCAGGACGAGGAGCATGATGTTCACCCGCCCGAGTTCGGACGTCTCGACCTCACTGAGTTGCCCGAAGAGGAACCCGACGACCGTATTCGTGTCTCGTGCACATCCAGCGCTCGAAGATTGTGTGCCGGCGGGCCCGCCACTTCGAGGAGCCGGCGGCTGGACCAGGCATGGGCTCCACGAGGACCTGAGTGCAACACGCCGGCGGGCACGCGCTGAGCGAGCAACGGGCGGCTGTGCTCGTAGCACATGACTGCGGCACAGCCACCGGTTACTCGTACTCAGCGAGCGAACTGTTTGCCGAGGAATTCGACAACCGCGCTGTGCAATTCAGCGCTGCGCGGAACTGCACCAGTCATCCAGTACACGCCATGGACAAGACCGCTATACAGTTCGACCTGGACCGGGACACCCTGTTCGGTCAGCATCCGCCCGTAGTTCAGGCATTCGTCGCGGGTGACCTCGTACTCGTTGACCAACATCAGCGTGGGAGGAAGCCCCGCCAAACTCTTCGCCTTGGCCGGCGAGGCGTACGGGTTCTCGGCGTCTTCCAGTGTGGCCAGGTACTGCTCCCAGAACCAGCCGATTGCTGCCGCGGTGATCAGGTATCCCTCGGCATTCTCCTCCCATGACGGGAAGCGTGCCGTGCCGTCGATAACCGGATAGACCAACACCTGAGCACATAGGGCCGGTGAGCCGGTATCACGTGCCCGAAGTGCGGTGACGGCGGCGAGATTGCCACCGGCACTGTCGCCCATGATGGCGACACGCGTCGCATCACCACCGAAGTCGGCGACGTTGTCGACTACCCAGTTCAAAGCAGCGAACGCGTCTTCGGGTGCGGCAGGGAACTTGTGTTCGGGAGCGAGCCGGTAACTCACGGCGGCCACGATGACTCGGGCGTCCGCGGCCAGCGCGCGACAAGGCTGCTCGGTAACGTCGAGGCTGCCCGCAACCCACCCGCCGCCGTGGATGTACACCACAACCGGCAGGGGCGCATCGGACTCCGGAATGTACAGACGCACGGCCTGGTCGCCATCCGGTCCGGGGTAGACCGTGTCGACGACACGAGCAAGATCCGCTTTCGGCGCCTGCAGTCCGCTGAAGGATTCGATGACCTCACGGACTTCAGCGACACTCATCTGCTCGAACGACTTCAGTCCCTGCTCGTTCAACGTGTCTATCAACTGCTCGACTACAGGATCGAGTGCCATGGTGATCTCCTTGATGTGATAGGCGGACTTGGTCAATCGCCGATTCGGTGGAGTCACACTACGAGGAGGTCAGAGCGGACGAGTGTCCGAAAACAACACAACTGTCCGTCTGTCCCGGTTCTCGTAGATGTGTGTTGCACAATCGGACACACCGAAGGTCCATCACTGTTCTACCGTCACCCAAGTGACCCACAGACGGCCAGAATCTCACCATCACCGTTCGATGACGCGCCCGGCACCGCGAGGGACCCACCGGAGAACGGGTTCACCCTCGAGGTGCTCTCGAGAAATGGGTTCCCTGTACGTCCGCGGGCTGCGGGGAAAGATGTTCGGTCGCCGCACGTCATGGTGAGGACACATCAGCGGCTCTGAAAAACGTGCCGCCCACTTCGGGTGTCGAGCTCGAATTATGCTTCCAGAGAGGGATTATCATGTTGCATCACGTCGTGACATTCACATGGAAGAAGGACATCACCGACGAGCAGGTCGAATCGTTCCACAAGGCTCTTGACGCGATATCGGCGAGCATTCCCCAGGTCGTCGAGTTTCGTTACGGAAGGGACCTCGCCCTCAAGCCCGGGATCGGCGACTATGCAATATCTGCGATTTTCGAAGACGTCCCCGCCTTCCGCGCATATCTGGCCCATCCCGATCATGTTCGCCTCGTTGAAGAATTCATCTCGGTGATGTCCGAATCGTACTCGTCGATCCAGTTCGAGTTTGCCTGACGGCAGTGCCGGCCGCACGCTCACGAACGAAGTGCCGGTCGACATGGTCGCTCGTTGCGGAAGGTTGTGATCAGTGGTGAACGCTGACGGTGTCGGGGGTGCCCTTCCTGGTGATGTCTTGAGTCGCCCTGTGGCGCTACGTGACGATGCGACCGCGCAGGCGAGGGCATGGCCGGATGCGCGGCTGCTTCGCGTGAACGGTGCCGGTCAGGTTCGCATCATCGATGGACAACTGCTCCTCGAGTCGGCTGCCGACTATTGTCCCCAACCTCCGACACACGCGGTCTTGTTGGGAGTTGTTGGTACAGTGCATCAATGGGCTGTACGGGACGAGTTTCTCACGGATGCCCCCATGGAGAGCGCGGGCATCGAGTTCGGTGACCTGCGGTCACACGGCGCGTTCTTCGATGCTGTTGATGCCGAACGGTATCTCACCGCGCAAGCCCTGCTGATGTGGCAGGACGAATCCCACTTCTGCGCCAAGGACGGGGCGCCGATGACGATCACCTCGGGTGGTTGGACGCGTGTGTGCACTGCGTGCGGTCGGGAGGAGTACCCGCGGACCGATCCTGCGATCATTTGTCTGGTACATGACGGGGCGGACCGCGTGCTGTTGGCGCGACACGCGGCGTGGCCGGCGCGGAACTTCTCGACGCTGGCGGGATTCGTCGAGGCCGGTGAGTCGCTCGAAAGCTGTGTGGCGCGGGAGATTGCGGAAGAGGTCGGTCTCGTTGTCTCCGACGTGGCCTACGTCGGAAGTCAACCATGGCCGTTTCCGCGTTCCCTCATGCTCGGCTTCCATGCCGTCGCCAATCCTCGAGAACCGCTCATCTTCAGTGATGGTGAGATCTGCGAGGCTGTGTGGTGTTCCCGCGCGGAGGTGAAGGAGGCCCTCGCCGCCGGCGACTGGGCTAGTTCGGTCGATGCGCCCGTGTTGCTGCCGGGGAAGGTCTCGATCGCACGGCGCATGCTCGAGGCATGGGTGCGAACTGCTGGCTGAACGTCCGGATTGATCGCCGCCGACCTGTCATCGGCCAGCGCTGCTTCGGAGGGATCGGCCTTTGTTGGGGTTTCGGCCCCGGCTCGGTGGGATCCCATGGGGCTGCCATCGTGATGTAAGGGTCGCTTGTGGACGACGATCCGGAGTCGCATGGTGAGGGCACGCGCTGCGGCAGTCCTGATCTGCATCGTGCGCGCTTTTCCTCGGGTGTGTCGGTGCTGAGTCCTGTCAGCCGCCGCTGACAGGACTCCCATCGGCGACGATTGGCCGCTCACCCAAGGGGAGGTGATGCAGCTCAGCAGAGTATAAACGAATACTGGTGTTGTATAACGGAATTGAGTATAATTTTCGCGTCGACAGTATTGTGGTTGCCAGCTGGCGCGGCCCACTTGTCGGCGGTTCGTCCCACGAGCATCCACCACGGGCAACATGGTCGCCCCGCGGTGTGCATGCAGTGGCGGTGAGGCGGCGTGCCTCCATCTCCGGGCACGGGCAGATCCCGATATCCCCCTGCGTTCGGGCTGCCGGGGTCCCGCTTCGGCGATCGACCGATAGTCGAAGCGGGGCCTTCCGTCCATTTGTCGATGCCGCCTTGTCGGTGACCTTCGCTCGATCCCCCGACACGTCAGCGCGGCTCGCGGCTCGGGGCTCGGAGGACCGGGTGCGGTGGTGTTCGTGGCGGATCGTCGGGCGCCGGGATCCCGTGAGCCAGGGCTACGGGTGTTTCGATCTTCCCGCGATATCGACGGGACATCCTCGCTGCGATTTGCCATAGAAGCCGATGATGCGGGCTCTGCTCTGTCCGCCGCCCTGACGGTGTTACCGACCCGGCGAGCAGCAGATCATGTATACGACTGCCCACTCGATGTCCCGGCGCCGGCCGGGCACCGCCGACGGGTGGGCCGGTTGTCTTCGGCCCTGGGAAATCGCAAGTCCCGGTGGCATCGGTCGTTGCCGCGACCATGTTTGATGGCCGACACGATCGACCGGATCGGCCGGAAATACCGCGACGACGGTGCCCGCTTCGCGGCGGAGGAAGTTGACGACCTCGCCGGAGTGCGTGCCGAACACCGCAAGGCTGCGCCCATCATCCGGTGCACCGGCACGAGAAGAGGGCAGCGGCTCCGTAGCGGGTGTGTGTGAGGACGCGTGCCCCACGATGCTCTGACAGCAGATGAAGGCTCATTTCTGCCTCCACATCAGGCCGGTCCCGTCGTTCCGTCACAGCGCCTTCTTGCACGTCAGGGTCGTGGCTACACCCTTCCAGGTCCGTCATCGGTTCGGTTCGAACCAGAACTCTGGACAGTCGCAGATCTCGCTTGGGCGATCCACGTCGTGTTCGTGTGCTGGCGTTTGATTCGTCTCGCGTACATCGCGACCGCATCACCGATGCTCGCGCCCGCCTCGCCTCTGGCGAAACCTGCTCGAAGACAATGCTCTCTCAGTTCCATCACTGCCCCATCGACGCAGTCGATGCCCATCGGGATCAGGGCAGCGAACCCCGTCGAGCGGATGCGCTTGGGCTACTGGGGGACCCAGTAGCCCAAGCGTGTCCGTCTCGTCAGTCGGTCTCGTAGGTGTCGTAACCGTTGGACTTGATTTCTTCCCAACGAGCAAAGTACTGAGGGACTCCCCCTGAGTAGTTGAGCATCTGTGCCGGCTTACCGGGCACGTTTGCACCCCAGTACCAGGAACGTGCCTTCGTGAACATCGAGTTCACGAAAAGCTCGTCGACGTGTGCGCGCCACTGCTTCTCGGACTCTTCGGTGTTCTCGAACCGTGTCGCACCCTTCTCGCGCAGGTGCTCGAGGAATTCGACGACGATTTCGCCTTGGTACTCGGCAGATGTCGGGCCGTTGCAGAACCCGGACGGGCTCTGAGGTCCGTACAGGAACATCATGTTCGGGAATCCGCGGGTTGACAGGCCCAGACACGTGTCGACACCGGACTTCCACTTGTCCTGAATCGTCAGGCCGTCGACGCCGGTGATATCGATGGCCATGATCCCACCACGGTTGTTGTCGAACCCTGTTGCCAGTACGAGGAGGTCGCATTCGATGACACCGTCGTCGGTTTCGACACCATGGGGCAGCACCCGTCGAATCGGCGTGACGTTGGAGTCGATGACATCGACGTTGTCCTGATTGATGACATCGAAGTAGTCCTGTTCGAGGGAGGGACGCTTGACGCCGTAGGGGTGCGGAGGCGTCTCCGGTGCGACGATTGCCGCTTTCTTGGGGTCGGTGACCCGCTCGAGGACCTTGCCACGCCAGAAGTCGTAGAACGTACGGTTGGCCTCCTCATCTACAAGGATGTCCTGGAAGTTTCCGAGCCACAGCTCGAAACCACCTTCTGCCCACATCTTCTCGTAGATCGCGTCGCGCTCTTCCTTACTCAGGTCGGTGGCGTTCTGCGGAATGAAATCGAAGTCGAAGCCGGCAAACGCCTTGTAGCGCGTAGCAAACCGCTCGGGCAGTCCCTTCCGGAAGTGCTCATTGTCGTCAGGGGTGAGTTTGCGTTGCTGCATCGGAAGTGCCAGATTCGGGGTGCGTTGGAACACGGTGACGTGTTCGGCGACATGACCTGCCTCCTGGACGACCTGTACACCACTGGCGCCGGTACCGATGACGACAACTTTGCGGCCACTCATATCCACGCCCTCTTGAGGCCAGCGCGCAGTGTGGTAGCACTCACCGGCGAAGGAATCGAGCCCTTCGAGATTCGGATACAGCGGCTTGGCGCCGAATCCTGTGGCAACAATGACCTGCCGTGCCTTCTGGATCTTGCCGTCGGCGGACCGTACGGTCCACTGGCGGCTTTCCTCGTCCCACGTGCATGCTTCGGCGAAAGTGTCGAACACGACGTCGCGGGTGAGGTCGAGCTGTGCGTCGACATAGTTGAAGTACTCACGAACCCCCTGGTGACCCGGATACAGTTCGGTGAAGTCGTACTTCTTCCACAGGTCCTTGTACGAGAACTGGTAGATCTGTCCGGTGCTGTCGGTACGGGCTCCGGGATAGCAGTTCCACCACCAGATTCCGCCCAATCCACCCGCGGCGTCCCAGACTTTGACGGTGAAACCGAGATCGCGCAGTCGGTCCAATGCGTACAGGCCGGAGAATCCTCCCCCGATGATCAGAACATCGAGTACGTCATTGTTCGAGTGCGAGCCGCTGCGGGTCGCTGTGGCGACCTGGGATTCGGTCATGTGGTCCTCCTGGAGATTTCCCGGGACGGGTGTTTCCGCCCGGACATCTACGACGGTAGAAGCGAACATGTGATGTGAAGTGTCCGAAATCGAGTCAAGACAATCCGATACGACACACGTATTAGTAAGCAGCACAAACTAATTCGCTTACCGTGCGACATTCGAACCCGCTGCACTCACGACAGAACGATCGGTACTCGACGCCGAGATCAGAAGCCCAGATCGCGACCGATCAGTTCTTTCATGATTTCGTTCGATCCCGCCCAGATCTTCGTGACCCGGGCATCCCGCCAGGCTCGTGCCACTCGGTACTCGTTCATGTAGCCGTATCCCCCGTGCAGTTGCACACAATGATCGAGGATCCGGTTCTGGATCTCCGCAGTCCACCACTTCGCCTTGGCCGCATCGATCGGTGTCAACATCCCCTCCGAGTGGGCTTCGATGCAGCGGTCGACGTAGGCCTGTGTCACGTCGAGCTGTGTCACCAGTTCGGCAAGCAAGAACTTGTTGTGTTGGAACGTTCCGATGGACTGCCCGAATGCCTTCCGTTCTCGGCAGTAGTCGATCGTCTCGAGCAGAATCTGCGCAGCGTGCGCGAGATTGGCAATGGCGCATCCGAGTCGTTCCTGGGGCAGGAAGGACATCATGTGGATGAATCCTCGATCGAGCTCGCCGATCACGTCGTCATCGGTGACGCGCACCCGGTCGAGGAAGAGTTCAGCGGTGTCTGCTTCGTCCTGTCCGACCTTGTCGAGTTTGCGGCCACGCTCGAATCCGGGCAAGGACGTGTCCACGCCGAAGAGGGTAATTCCCTTGGCCTTCTTCGATGGAGAGGTACGTGCAGGAATGATCACCAGGTCTGCAGAGTAACCGTTGGTGATGAATGTCTTGGCACCCGAGAGCAACCACCCGTTGCCGTCCCGCACTGCGGTGGTCTTCAGTGCGGCCAGATCCGATCCCCCACCGGGTTCGGTCATTCCGATGGCAGTGAGCACGTCCCCGGAACACAGTCCTGGGAGCCACCTGGCCTTCTGTTCGTCGGTGGTCAGGTGCACCAGATACGGCGCCACGACGTCACAGTGAATACTCACGCTCGACGCCAACGCGGCGTTCATCCTGGCCAATTCCTCGATGAGAACCGCATTGAAGCGATAATCCCCTGCCTCGACACCTGAATATCGTTCGGGTACTTCGAGTCCCAACAGGTCGTGCTTACCCGCGGCAAGCCAGAACTCTCGCGGCAATGCCCTGTTGGCACGAACGTCGGCGGCCAGGGGCTCGAACCATCGAGCGAGAAACTCGCGGACAGAGTGTCGGTAAGCCTCGTGATCATCGCCGTACACCGTTCGCTTCATGATGGGTCATCCTTCGGATCGGGTGGACGTCACCGTCCAGACGGACGATGTGAGGAGGCAAGGAGTGATTGCCTACCCCATATCATCGTCTCGTTCACCGTGCCGTTGGAGATGTCCCGTTATGCGACAGAGTGTTTCAGGGGTCAGGAACCGAACGTTTCGTTTTCCAGGCCCAGTGCGCGGATCTTGCGGTAGAGGGTCGAGCGGGCCACACCGAGTCGGTGGGCGGCGAGGGATTTGTTGCCGTCGGA
>NZ_NERM01000034.1:0-39416 GCF_002215235.1 Rhodococcus sp. BUPNP1 | reverse complement strand
CTGGCCGGTGCGGCGGCCCTCACCCGGTGATCGACAGCGCTCACCCTCTGCGGCGTCGTCCTCTGGTGCGTTCGCTTCTGGTGGGGCGCGGCCCGAGTTCGTAGGGGATCTTCAGGATGTGGCGGGTTTTGGCGTCGATGTCGCAGTTGCCGGAGGCGACGGAGTGGAGGATGCCGTTGTAGACCAGGTCCCACAGGTCGGGGTTGCGTTGGATCTCGCTGATCTTGAACGAGTGGATCTTGTTGCCGTGTGCATCTTTCAAACGGAGAACGCGGTTCGGCCCGTCGGCTGAAAATCGTATGCGGGTGAGGTGATAGGTGTCAACCCAATCGTCGCGCCACTGCACCCAGGTGGATCCGACTGCGGTCCAATGGTTTCTGGTGGCGCCGAACATCACCCACGCACCCACAGCCATGATGACCCACATGACCCACATGTGGGTCCAGCGAAGGCCTCCGTCGACAAGGGTGAGGTACGCGACCGAGATGCCCACGATGAAGAGCGCGCTCGTGTACTGGTCACGGGCGGTGGGCTGGAGCCATTCGAGAACGGGTCCGAGATGTTCCGGCGCTTCCGGAGGCTTCCGTGGGGATCTGTCGGTCGGCGTGTGCTCGATTCTCTGGTAGATGCGTGGCGCACGGGGTGGTCGCGGCTCTCCGGTGTTTGGATCGGGAATCGCGGGCAGGTCGGTTGTATTCATTTATGTCCTCAGAAGAGATTTCCCACCCAGCGCGCCGCGGAACCGGCAGCGCCGGAGATATCGTCCCAGTGTTCGATCACTTCGCCCACACCGAACGCGACACCGACCCCGGCGCCAACAGCGAGAAGGGTGACAGGACCGCCTGCTGCACTCGCGAGTATCAACTCGGTCGCTACGGTTCCGGCGACGAAACCACCGACATCCTTCGCAACCGCTTTGACTGCGTCTCCGGTGGTTTCGGCATTTGCTACATCGTAGGCAGTCTGAAGTCCGGTGAGAACGCCTCCCACGACGGGCACCTTCGAGCCGAACTGTGCCAATGCCGAACCTTTTGGTAAATAGTCGCCGGCGGTGCGACCGAAGGATTCGATGAATTTGTTGTCACCGAGCCCCGCAAGCAAGCGAGAGTTCTCCGCAGCGAACCGCGCTGCATCGTCCGCTCCGCCCTGGAAGGCTCGAACAGCCCTGGCGGCTGTTGCTTCAGGGTACGGATCGCCAAGTCGCGCCGCTTCGGCAGCAAGCTCACGCAGCCGGGCGAGGGTCGCACCTCGCGTAGCGGCTTCGTTGCCCCATTTCGACAGCTCGGAGACTGTCGTCGCTATGTATCCGCCCACGGTATGCGCCAAGAGCCATTCCCACTGGGCTTCTGCGTCCTTCAGGATCGTCGTCGGCCCGCGCAAGGCTTCTGCGAGCGCGCTGTGCGCTCCGGTTTCGACCGCGCGACCGTCCGCGACGAGCCCCGCAGCCGTTTCGTAGGCCGCGATCTGTTTCGCCCGAAGTACCTGGGGGGCAATGTCGTACGAGTTGGAGTCGACATCGATCGGATCACCGATGCCGAGGCCGAACTCCACAGGAATACCGGCTTCGGCCGCTGTCGCCTCGGCCTGCGACATGCGTGACCGGGCGGTGGCGAGCCCGTCGGCGAATGCGCGCAGGGCAGCGGCGATCACATCGATCTGGTCTGCAGCCTCGGTCGTCCCGGTGATGACGCGGTCGAGCGTCGTCCGGAACGCATCTCCCGCAGGGCTTCTGAACTCGTATTCGGATTCGGCGCGGCCGTCGCGTGCCGACTTCAGTCGGTCGTTGACTCCCGTGGCGAGGTCAGCGAGCGAATCCGCACATGCGTAGCAGGAGGTGGGGTCGCCGAATACCCGGGTGTCGAGACTCATCCCTCACCGGCCTTCGCGATCTCCTGAGCAGTGTGCGACTCGGCGTCCTGGTAGGCGCGCAGACTGTCCTGGGTGGCGTCGGCTGCACCGGCCAGCGACCGGACCGCCGCGTCCATTGCGGAAGCAATCGACTCGAGAGCTTCGACGAGCAGCGGGGTGGCGGCCCCCGCGTCGGGTATCGGTGCGGGATCGAATCCGAGCTCGTCGATTCCCATCGCTCCGGTGGCCAGGAGCTTCGCGACCGCGTTGAGGTCGCCTATGTCGATGGTCACCGGGTCGCTCTCCTGCCGAGTGGATCCTCGAACGGACGGTCGTCGTCCTCGACCGGGGGTGGCGGTGGTTGTCGGCCGTCGAGCAGGACCACGTCGTATCCGGTGGTCCGATGGATCTCCTGCAGTCCTGTGTTGTCGACGCCCATCCACGGCTGCCGCGGTCCGCAGCAGCGGACCAGTTCCTCCAGTGAGGTGTAGCCGGGCAACGCCAACCGGCCGTCGGACAGGGTGCGCATCTCCAGCCCGACCTGCCCGGAACTGTCGCGGCGTCGGATCGGCACATACAGAACGTCGCTCATCGAATCCCCCGATTCCGTCGTACCCCCCGTACGACTCGCCGAGACCCTACCGCAGCCGCGATGAGTTTCCGGCTCCTGCCCGGTCGGTATCTGCGACAGCACCGCTGCCCACCTACCAGGAGGTCGTCATGAACACCTTCACCCCGTCCACCACCGGCACCCGCGACGACACCGCCGCGACACCCTCACGCACCGCCCGCATCGCAGGCCTGATCGTCAGCGGCCTCGTCGTCCTGTTCCTGCTGTGGGACTCGATCATCCACATCGCCAACGTCTCGCAGGTGCAGGAAGCCATGGCCGATCTCGGATTCGATCCGAGCCTCAACCGCGTGTTCGGCGTGGTCCTGCTGATCTGCCTGATCGCCTACGTCCTGCCGCCCACCGCGATCCTCGGTGCCGTTCTGCTCACCGGTTACCTCGGTGGTGCCGTCGCGACGAATCTGCTCACCGAACAGCCGATCGTCAGCACGACCCTCTTCCCGATCTACACCGGCATCTTCGTCTGGGGTGGATTGTGGTTGCGCGACATCGGAGTTCGTCGGATCATGCCGATTCGCCCGTCGCGGTGACGACGACGAACGGTCCCACCTCGGTCACGGCGAATCGGGGATCGTCGAACAGTTCCTTGGGGAAGGTCACCGTGTACCGCCGCACATTGGGATCGTTCGGGTAGACGTCCTCGGCCAGACGCAGCGTGTAGCCCTCGGCGCCCTGTCGGAAGACGATGGCGTCGGGGGCTCGCCACGGCAGCTCCTCCCACGCGGCGAGCAGTTCGTCGGGGGAGGAGAACTCCGACCACTCCTCGATCGCTGCGGCACGCGCGGAGAACTCCGCCAGCGGGTTGGCGTAGTGCGAGGTCAGGGCCTGGAAACCGAAGTACGGGTAGTAGGCGAGGAAGGACGTGTCGGCCGTGAGGACCACGTGGTCGTCACGCTCGCCGCCCAGCTGGGACAGCAGGACGTCGTCCACCTCGGCGTAGTAGGACGCGGCACCGGCGGGTCGCTGGTCGGCGCGTTCACCGGCCCCGTCGGTGTCGGTGTAGGCGACGGTGATCTCACCCCCGAGCACCTGTGGGATGTTCTGGGTGAACGCCAGCGCACCGAGAGCGCCCACCGCCACGAGAACCCTGCGCACGCGCGGATTCTCGCTGGTCGCCAGGCTGATCCATCGCGAGAAGTCGACGAAGGCGAATGCGCCTGCGGCAGCGAGCAGTACGAGCAGGATCACCTCGAGGCGGAACGCGAGCAGGGTGTTGCCCACGGCGGTCAACGCCATCGACGCGAGGTACCACAGGTAGACCGCGATCACGCCGAGTCCGAGCGCCTGCGCCCGATGCGACGACGACGCGCGTCCCACGAGCCACACCGTCCCCAGCAACGACAGCAGTCCGATCAGGGACATGTGGAACATCGGCAACGGCAGTCGCGCACCGGCATCGGGGAGATAGTGCGTCGCGGTACCGGACTCGGACGGGGGATTGCCGCCCAGCACGTCGAACACGAACGGCGCCCACACGATCAACGCGACGAGCATCGCGATCACCGCGATCACCACGAGACGCACGAGCACCGGAAGGACCGCCTGCCACGACCCGGCGGCACGACGCGCGAGGTACGCCGCGACGACGGCCATCACCGTCACCGCGAACGCCGCGATACCGAGATAGAGGGTGTAGAAGGTCGCGGCGAGACCGAGGAACAGGCCCGTCCCTACGACTGCACCCCAGCCCTGCCGCACCCGGCCACCGCGCGTAGCGGGCAGGAAACCGCCCCAGGCCAGCACCAACGCCGGCGCGACCAGCACGGCGATCACCGCTCCGTAGGGTTCCGGCGAACCGTAGGCCAGCACGACGAGCGTCGTCGCGGTGGCAGCGAGCACCGCGAGGTCGGAGCGGACCAGTTCGGACCACAACACCAGGGCGACGACCGCCGCGACCGCCAGCGAACCGATCGCATACGGCTTGAACGCTTCCCAGCCGTCCATACCCAGCACGTTCGCGACACGTCCACCGATCCAGAACCATCCGGCCGGATAGAACGACGGCAGATCGGCGTAGTTCATGTCGCGCAACGCCGCGCTGTCCGTCAGCCGCGTGAGGAACTGGGTGCGGAACTCCTGATCGACGGAGATGCCGTGCAGATAGAGGCGGGTCGCGGCCAGCGGCATCCCGAGGGTCGCGGTGACCAGGCCGGACAGCGCCGCCCACGACAACACCCGCGCCCCCGTCACCCATCTACGGCGACGCAGCAGATAGATCGACAGGCCGAGCACGGCGAGCGCCGCGAACTGCATGACGGTGGTGACGGCCTGCGTCACGTTCGACGAATTGAACGCCGGCCACTGCACCCGGTCGAAGGCGAACAGCCCCACCGCCGCGACGAGTGCTGCGACGAGCGCTGCGCAGACGAACTGCACGAGCGTCGAGACGGCACGGCGTAACGGGGCTACTGCTACAGGAGTGTCGGCGAGCACCCCACGAGCATAGAGATGCGTCCGCGAGACGAGTGGCGGCCCGATCCGCGCCGCAAAAACGCCGCCGTTCACGGGTCGGGACCTTCATCCTGGAAGTTGCGTCGGGAAACCGGGCCATCGGTACGGCCCGGGGAATCCGAACGGAAGGCTCAGATCATGACAGGTAAAGCGGTTCGTGCGGCCCTTGCAACGCTCGCGACGGCACCCCTCCTCGTATTCGGGGCGGCGCAGGCCTCGGCGTATCCGGTGATCGAACCGGGTGCGCCCGGCGGTCCCATCGACGGCCGGTTGTACGACCACCACGGCGTCGATCCCTACCAGTGCATCGTCGTCGGGGCGCCGGGTGTCGGCTACGCGACGAACGAGGCGGGACAGGACGGCACCGTGAACGGCGTCTTCGTGAACGAAGGGTCGATCAACCACTGGTGCTACGGGCCGCCCGGGATGATCCACAGCGGAACCGGCTACGTCCGGTAGACCCCGAAAAGACGACTGCCCCGCCGGAACGGGTCCGGCGGGGCAGAGGGTGCACGTCTGTCAGATCGGCAGCTTGCGGAAGATCGCGCGCGGCAGGTGACGCAGCACGATCATCACGAACCGGAAGGTGCCCGGCGCCCAGACGATCTCCTTGCCGCGATCGGAGGCCGCGACCGCGAGCTTCGCGACGTCCTCCTTGTTCACGGTGAGCGGGGCCTCGTCGACGTGCGCGCTGAACTGCGTGCGCACCTGGCCGGGGCGCACGACGGTCACGCGCGGACCGAACGGACGCAGCGCCTCGCCGAGTCCGAGGTAGAAGCCGTCGAGGCCGGCCTTGGTGGAGCCGTAGACGAAGTTGGCGCGCTTGACGCGCTCACCGGCGACCGACGACATCGCGATGATGCGACCGAAGCCCTGCGCCTTCATCCTGTCGCCCACCAGCACACCCACGGAGACGGCGGCCGTGTAGTTGACCTCCGCGACCCGCACGGCCTTGCTCTGGTTCTGCCACAGCTCCTCGGCGTCGGCATCCAGGCCGAAGGCGACGATCGCGATGTCGACGTCGCCGTCCTTCCACGCCTGGTCGATGACGGCCGGGTGGCTCGCGGTGTCGAGCGCGTCGAAGTCGATCAGGTCGACCTGCGTCGCACCCGCGGCCTTCGCCTGGGCGACGGCGTCCTCACGACGCGGGTCGCCGGGCAGGGCCGCGAGGATCACGCGGGCCGGCGCCTTGCGCAGGTACTCCTCGACGATGGCCAGGCCGATCTCGGAGGTGCCACCGAGCAGCAGCAGGGTCTGGGGATTGCCGACGGCGTTGATCATCAGTGGAGTTCCAACCTTCTGGACATATCGGAGGCGAAGACGTTCGTAGGGTCGACGGAGCGGCGCACCTTCAGCCACTCGTCGATCCGCGGGTACATGGCGTGGAAGGTCTCCGCGTCGGTCCGCGAGTCCTTCGCGGTGTAGAGGCGACCACCGAACTCGAGGACACGCTTGTCGAGTTCGCGCACGAACTCGTTCAGACCCGCCTTGATCGGGAAGTCGACGCAGATGTTCCACCCCTTCATGGGGAAGCTCAGCGGCGCCTTGTTGCCCTCACCGAACAGCTTGAAGACGTTGAGGAACGAGTAGTGCCCCGACTTCTGGATGTCGACGATGATGCGCTTGAACTCGTCGACGGACTCCGGCGGCACCACGAACTGGTACTGCAGGAAACCCTTCGATCCGTAGGCGCGGTTCCACTCACCGAACATGTCGAGCGGGTGATAGAACTGCGTCAGGTTCTGGACCTTGCCGGTGTAGTTGCCCGACTTGCGGTACCAGACCTCGCCCACCGCCGAGAAGGTGTACTTGTTCGCCAGACCGTTCGGGAAGACGTCCGGGAAGGTCAGCAGCGTCGGCGCGTCGAACTTCAGCGGGTCCTTCTGCAGCTTCTTCGGAAGCTGATCGAGCTTCGCGAGCGAACCGCGGGAGATCGCGGCGCGGCCGAGCTTCGGCAGCGGAGCCACCGCATCGAACCAGGCGCTCGAGTAGTCGTAGTTCTCCTCCGAGCCGTCGCTGTGCACGGCGATCGTCTCGTCGAGCGTGGAGGTGACCACACCGTCGGCGATGAAGTACGCCGTCTCGGTGGGGGTCATCTCGATGGTCGCGCGGAGGATGATGCCCGTCAGACCCATGCCGCCGACGGTCGCCCAGAACAGCTTGGAATTGCGTCCGGTGGGCGTACACGTGCGGACCTGGCCGTCGGCCGTGAGCAGGTCGATCGACTTCACGTGGTTGCCGAAGCTGCCCGCGCTGTGATGGTTCTTGCCGTGGATGTCGGAGCCGATCGCACCACCGATCGTCACCTGGCGGGTGCCCGGCAGAACCGGAACCCACAGGCCGAACGGCAGGGCGGCGCGCATGAGCTGGTCGAGGTCGACGCCGCCGTCCACCACCACACGCCGCGAGTCGCGGTCGATGCTGTGGATCTTGTTCAGCGTCGTCATGTCGACGACGAGCCCGCCGGCGTTCTGCGCCGGGTCGCCGTAGGAGCGCCCGAGCCCGCGTGCGATGACACCGCGACGCAGGTGCGACGGCTTCGACTCGTTGTCTTCCGCGACCCGCGCGACCGCCTCGGCGATCACTTCGACGTCGGGGGTGGACAGCACCTCTGCGGTGGTCGGCGCGGTGCGCCCCCAGCCGGTCAGGGTGCGGGTCTGGGTGGGGAGCGGCTCGCTCGCCTGCTCCGTAGCTGTCGTGGACATCGGGGTAAAGGCTACCCGTGTGTCCTGGTCACCCGGCAAGATGCTGTTCCTCACGGGCGTTACCCTCGTCTGCGTGCCGGAATCCCACGACCATGTGCAGCCGCTGCCGGAGCACCACGCCCCGCTGGCTCCCGAACTGCCGTTGACCGATTCGACGGCCGACGAGGCGCTGGACCTGAAGACGCAGCTCACACGGTTCGTCCTGACCGGCGGGTTCTCGGCGATCGTCGACTACGGCCTGTACGTCCTGCTCATGGCACTGGGCGTCACCCGCGACGTCGCGAAGGCCCTGTCGTTCGTGGCCGGCACCACCACCGCCTACCTGATCAACCGCCGCTGGACCTTCAAGGCCCCGCCGAGCCGGGTCCGTTTCGCGGCCGTGGTGGTCCTGTACGCAGTGACGTTCGCCGCACAGGTCGGCATCAACCGCGTACTCAACGAAGCGCTCGGCGACGAGTGGTGGGTCACGCCCTTCGCCTTCGTCGTCGCCCAGGGCACCGCGACGGTGATCAACTTCGTCGTCCAGCGGGTCGTGATCTTCCGCCTCCGTTGATTCGGGTGGATCCGACCCCGCTCAGCGGGGTTCAACCCACCGAAGTCCGATTCAGGGCCTGACGGATCTGCCGCACCACCTCGTCGGGTTCCTGGGTGATCGCGTGCCAGGTGAAGCGCAGCACGTGCCAGCCGGCGTTGATCAGGACGTTCTGCCTCTCGGTGTCGCGGCGGTGTCGCTCGGCGTCGCGGTGCCAGGCCCACCCGTCGATCTCGATCGCGACCCGCTCGGCATCGAACACCACGTCGATCTCGAAGCCGCAGCTCATCGCGTGTGCCCGCCATCCGGTGAACCCCGCGCTGCGGAGCAACCGGTGGAAGATGCGTTCGGCCTGCGAGTGGCCGCCTTCGCGAGCCGAACACAGCAGATGAGCGGCGCGGGGTGCGCCGTGACGCCCGAGATTCCTTCGATGTGCCTGCTCGAGTGCGGGCAGCGAGGTGTGACGCTGCAGCGCGCGGTCCATGAGCGCCGAGCCCGTCGGTAGTTCGACGGCGGCTTCGAGCACCGTGAGTGGCAGCGCGGTGACGGGGAGACCGCGCACCACGACGACGTCGCGTCGCTGGAGGTCGCGTCGGCGTACCCGCACCCCGTGGCGTCGAGCGAGGGTGCGCTTCTGCGGCACGGTCACGTAGCGGAGTGAAGGAGCGCGGTCGAGCAGTCCGTGCCACCACGCCGCGCTCGGACCCCAGGCTGCCGCTTCCGGACCTGCCGCGTAGACGGCTGCCCGTAGCGCCACGGCCGGCGTGCGTTCCCGGTCGGCACGAAGGTAGACGCCGCGTGCGAGCGCGAACCAGTCGCCGTTCTCGACCCGTCGGTCGACAGCGGAAGCGCTCATCCCGCAGTCCAGTGCTTGTGCTCGGGTGATGACGCCGTCCTGAGCGGCCATGATGCGGTTCGCGTTTCGCAGGTTCATATCCGGTTCGACGCAGTGACCGCCGTTCCGGTTCCGCCCGATCGATTTGTGTGGATCCAGCCCCGGAAACCGGGGTCGAATCCACACAAGTCGTCAGAAGCTCGGAAGACGACCCGCTTCGCGGGCGTCGGCCAGGGTGGGTGCCGCCTGGTCCTTCGCCGACAGTTCGTAGGTCAGCGGGGTGCCGTCAGGTCCTGTTGTGGGCCAGTCGATCCCGATCTCCGGATCGAGGGGGTGCACCTCGTGCTCCCGGTCGGGGTTGTAGCCCGTCGAGCACAGGTAGACGACGGTCGAGTTGTCCTCGAGTGCAAGGAAACCGTGGCCGAGGCCCTCGGACAGGAAGATCGCGCGTCGGTCCTTCGTGTCGAGCAGCACCGAATCCCACTGCCCGAAGGTCGGCGACCCCACCCGCAGATCGACGACGACGTCGAGCACCGACCCCGACACGCACGTGACGTACTTCGCCTGTCCGGGAGGGACATCGGCGTAGTGGATGCCGCGCAGCACCCCGGCGGCGGAGACCGAGCAGTTCGCCTGCGCCAACTCCAGGGGACGGCCGGCGGCGTCGGTGAAACTCTCCTGCTTGAACCATTCGAGGAACACGCCCCGGTCGTCGCCGAACTGTTTCGGCGTGACCTCCCACGCCCCGGCGATCGTCAGTTCCCGGTACTGCAACCTAGCGGTCCTTTCCTCGTTCGAGCAGATCCAGCAGGTAACTGCCGTAGCCCGACTTCACCAGCGGCTCGGCCACGGCGCGCAACTGCTCGTCGTCGATGAACCCGAGACGCCACGCGACCTCTTCGGGCGCGCCGATCTTCAGGCCCTGGCGTTGTTCGATGGTGCGCACATAGTTCGACGCGTCGAGCAGTGAGTCGAAGGTGCCGGTGTCGAGCCACGCGGTGCCGCGCGGCAACACCTCGACCTGCAGTCTCCCCGCTTCCAGATAAGTGCGGTTGACGTCGGTGATCTCCAGTTCGCCACGCGCCGACGGCGTCAGCGAGCGGGCGATCTCGACGACGTCGTTGTCGTAGAAGTACAGCCCCGGCACCGCGAAGTTCGACTTCGGGTCGTCGGGCTTCTCCTCGAGCGACAGGGCGCGACCGGTGGAGTCGAACTCGATCACCCCGTAGGCCGACGGGTCGGACACTCGGTACGCGAACACCGCACCGCCGTCGATGTGCGCGAAGCGCTTGAGCTGGGTGCCGAGGCCCGGGCCGTAGAAGATGTTGTCGCCGAGGATCAATGCGACCGGGTCGGTTCCGATGTGGTCGGCGCCGAGCACGAAGGCCTGCGCCAGACCGTCGGGTGAGGGTTGGATCGCGTAGGTGATGTTCACGCCGAACTGCGAGCCGTCGCCGAGCAACCAGCGGAACTGCTCGGCGTCGTGCGGAGTGGTGATCATGAGGATGTCGCGGATCCCGGCGAGCATGAGCGTCGAGAGCGGGTAGTAGATCATCGGCTTGTCGTAGACGGGCACGAGCTGCTTGCTCACGCCCTGGGTGATCGGATGCAGACGCGAGCCCGTCCCACCCGCGAGGATGATTCCGCGCATGTCGGACAGTCTCGCATGAGTAGGCTTGCCCCAATGAGGCTGCTCGTCACCGGTGGTGCCGGTTTCATCGGCGCGAACTTCGTCCATCAGACCGTCGCGGAACGACCCGACACGCAGGTCACCGTGCTCGACAAGCTCACCTACGCCGGCAACCGCGCCTCCCTCGACCCCCTCGCCGACAAGATCACCTTCGTCGAAGGCGACATCGCCGACACCGGCCTCGTCGACCGGCTCGTCGCCGACACCGATCTGGTGGTGCACTTCGCCGCCGAATCCCACAACGACAACTCGCTGGCCAACCCCGCGCCGTTCGTGCAGACCAACCTGGTGGGCACCTTCACCCTGCTCGAGGCCGTCCGCAGGTACGACGTGCGCTATCACCACATCTCCACCGACGAGGTCTACGGCGACCTCGCCCTCGACGACCCCGCCCGCTTCACCGAATCCACCGCCTACAACCCGTCGAGCCCCTACTCCTCGACCAAGGCCGGCTCGGATCTGCTGGTACGCGCCTGGGTGCGCTCGTTCGGCGTCCGCGCGACCATCTCCAACTGCTCGAACAACTACGGCCCCTATCAGCACGTGGAGAAGTTCATCCCCCGCCAGATCACCAACGTGCTCACCGGTGTGCGCCCCAAGCTCTACGGCACCGGCACCAACGTGCGCGACTGGATCCACGTCGACGACCACAACAGCGCGGTATGGACGATCATCGAACACGGGCAACTCGGCGAGACCTACCTGATCGGAGCGGACGGCGAGACCGACAACCGCACCGTCGTCGAAACCGTCCTCGAACTGTGCGGCAAGGACCGCAGCGAGTTCGATTTCGTCACCGACCGCCCCGGCCACGACCTGCGCTACGCCATCGACGCGACCCGCCTGCGCACCGAACTGGGCTGGCAGCCCCGCTACCGCGACTTCCGTGAGGGCCTGGCCGCGACCATCGACTGGTACCGCGCCAACGAGCAGTGGTGGACGCCACAGAAGCACGTCACCGAGGCCGGCTACAGCCGCACCGAGCGCGTTCTGGGCGGATAACCTGCGCCGTTCGGGGTGATCCCGGCACAATTCGCGAATGGGTCGAAACACTGGTGCACGACGCACACAACCGTGGAGCTCCTGTTTCCGCTGCTACTGTCGCATCGAAAACAGCGGATCGACCACGAGCGGGGAGTAGCCCGATGGAGCAGGCAGCTGCCGGCGACACAAGCACGATCGGACATGACGCGGACACGCTGGACGAGGTTCTCACCGAGCCGGTGCGTCGCGACCGGCTGATCGTCCAGCGCGGCGTCTTCGCATCCCTGTCGCCGCGCGTGCCGGAGAAGATGTACGTCCACACGAAGGGCGACGCGGCGTCCGACCGTTACGGGCTGCAGCTCGCCGACGGCGCGACCGCCCACACCAACACCTACTTCGGGCGTTTCCCCGCGACGTTCTGGCAGCGCTGGACCGACGTGAAGACCGTCAACCTGCAGCTCACCTACGGCTGCTCCGGTACCGCGAAGTTCACCGTGTGGGCCTCCGACGCCCGCGGACGCGAGCGGATCGTGACGGTCGAGACGGTGTCGGGTTCGGGCGAGCTCGACCTCGAGTTGCCGATCGAACGGTTCGTCGACGGCGGTGCGATGTGGTTCGCCGTCGACGCCAGCAACGGATCGGTGCTCGTCTCCGACGCACGCTGGACGGTCGCCGCACCCGAGCGCCTGCGACCCGCCGCCGTCGTCATCTGCACGTTCAACCGCGCCGACGACTGCACCGTCACCGTTGGCACCCTCGCCTCGGACGACGGGGCGATGGCCGACATCGAAGCGGTGTGCATCGTCGACCAGGGCACCGACCAGGTGCGTTCGCGCTCGGCGTTCGCCGAGGTCGCCGACAAGCTCGGCGACAAGCTCATCTACCTGACCCAGCCGAATCTCGGTGGTGCGGGTGGTTTCTCGCGTGGCATGTACGAGATCACCGGTTCCGCCAAGGCCGAGCACGCCAACGTCATCGTCATGGACGACGACATCCTGTGCGAGCCCGAATCGGTGTTGCGTCTCAACGCTTTCGCGAACATGACGGTGCAGCCGACGATCGTCGGCGCCCAGATGTTGTCGCTGAGCAACCCGCAGGTCCTGCACGTCTCGGCCGAGCGTGAGGTGCTCGACGAGATTACCGCCGGCGCACTGACTCCGGGTGCACGCATGGGCATCGATCTCGTGAAGAAGAAGCAGGACATGCGTTTCGACGCCGGCTGGAACGGTTGGTGGACCTGCCTGCTGCCCGCCGAGATCATCGCCGACTGCGGCCTGCCCATCCCGCTGTTCTTCCAGTGGGACGACATCGAATACGGCATCCGCGCCCGGTACGCGGGTCACCCGACGGTCACCCTGCCCAATGCGGGTGTGTGGCACGCCGACTTCTACCTCAAGGACTACGACGACTGGGCGCGCTATTTCAGCATCCGCAACGGTCTGATCGTCTCGTCCATCTACGGGCGCTTCGACGGGAACGACATGTCGAAGTACCTGTTCCGCAAGATCAGTGAGCTCATCGTCTCGATGCAGTACGGTCTCGCCGCGACCTTCATCAAGGCCGCGGAGGACTTCCTCGCCGGACCGGACTTCCTCTACGACGGCGGCCAGTCGGTGCTGAAGGAACTGCGCGAACTGCGCGACCGCTATCCCGAGACGAAGCCGCTGCCGGCCGCGCAGGTGGGCGCCGAATCCGACCCGCACACGCAGATGTCGGTGTGGCAGTTCGAGCCCGACAAGAAGCGCGAGGGCCTGGTGCTGCTCAAGCGTGCCGTGCAGCAGTTCGCGGGTAAGGTCGACCGCCGGACGGTCACCGTGCCCGCGCACTTCGCGTCGTGGTGGCACGTGTCGCTGTTCGACAAGGCCGTCGTCACCGACGCCTCGCAGAACGCAGTTCGGGTGCGTCACCGCGACAAGGACACCGCCGTCGAGCTCGCGAAGCACGCCGCGAAGGTGTGCTGGCAGCTCCGCAAGGAAGCGCCCCGGATGAAGACGGTCTGGCAGGAAGCGCTGCCCAAGCTCACGAGCCGCGAGAACTGGGCGCGCCTGTACGGCATCGACGGGTAGACCGTGCGGGCATGGTTGTTTCCCGTGCTTATCGGGGTTGCGACCGTGCTCGTCGCAGGGGCGTTCTCGTGGGTGCCCTCGCTGTGGTGGGACGAGGCCGCGACCATCTCGAGTGCCGACCGGTCCGTCGAGGGGATGCTCCGCGTCCACACCCGGATCGACGCCGTCCACGGCCTGCACAACCTCCTGCTGCACTACTGGTTCTCGCTGGTGGGCGTCGACGAGTTCACCGCTCGCCTGCCCGGTGTGCTCGCGCTCGGGGTGGGTGCCGCAGCCGTCACCGCGACCGGCCAGGTGCTGGCGGGTCGTCGCGTGGGGATCGCCGCCGGGGTGCTGTTCGCGCTGTCGCCGCGGGTGACCTGGGCGGCCACCGAAGCGCGGTCCTATGCCTTCGCCGCGGCGCTGGTCGCGGTGTTGTCGCTGCTGGTCGCGCTCGGGTGCACGACCGGCCGTCGACGCTGGTGGGCCCTGTACGCCGTCGTCCTGCCGGTCGCGACGGTGATGTTCGTGTACTCCGCGACGGTCGTCGTCGCGCATCTCCTCACCGTGTTGGTCCGTGGTCGTGGGCGCGGCGCGTTCCTGCTGTCCGCAGGGGTTGGCGCGGCCTTGTCGACGCCGTTCGTCCTGCTTGCCTACTCGCAGGCCGAGCAGGTCGCGTGGATTCCCCCGCTCGACTCGATGATCGTCCGCACGATCGCCCTGGACCAGTGGTTCCCGCAGGCCCCGTGGACGGCGGCGTTGTTCGCCGCGATCACCGTCGCTGGGGTGATCGTCGCGGTCCGTCGTGGTGTGGAGCCGGGGGAGCGCACCCTGCTCTGGCTCGCGGTACCGGGCTTCGCCGTGCCGATGGTGCTGCTGCTCGGCTACTCGCTGCTCGAGGACAACATGTACCTCGAGCGCTATCTGTCCTTCACGGTTCCCGCAATGGTGCTGTTGGTGGGCTGGGCCGCCGCCCGTGTCGCGACCCGCTGGTGGTCGATGCTGATCGTGCTGACCGCGGTCGCCGTCAGCGTCGCGCCGGCCTACGTGCAGCAGCGACAGCCGTTCGGCAAGCCTGGCGGCATGGACTACAGCGTGATCGCCGACCGGCTCGTCGAACGCGCCGAACCCGGCGACTGTGTCGCCTTCGAACCGCGAGTCTCGTGGGCACCGACGTCACTGCGCGCCGTCGTCGACGCCCGGCCCGACGCGGTGGAGGGTCTCGACGACGTGGGGCTCGGATACGACGCCGTCGACCGCGTGAACCTGTGGTCGACCGACGCCCCGCCACCGGAACTCGCCCGACGCGCGGCGGCCCGGTGCGAGGTGCTGTGGGTGATCGCCGACGGCGAGCGCGAGACCGGCTTCCGGGTGTGGCACCCGAACAACGTGTGGTGGAGGTTCGAACCCCACCGGTTCACCGAGACCGACACCTACCGGGAGCTCGAGGCCGTCGGTTTCCGGATCACCGACAGGGAGCCGATCCACCGTTCACAGCTGGTCCGGCTCGAACCGGCTCAGACCCAGTAGGCGACGCGCGAGCGGTAGTTGCGCAGCGCGAGCAGGGCGATACCCCAGCCGACGACGGTGATGATCAGGACGATGACCCAGTGGTAGAGCTGCTGGTCG
Organism: Rhodococcus sp. BUPNP1; assembly: GCF_002215235.1. Taxonomy (NCBI): domain Bacteria; kingdom Bacillati; phylum Actinomycetota; class Actinomycetes; order Mycobacteriales; family Nocardiaceae; genus Rhodococcus; species Rhodococcus sp. BUPNP1. Next base: position 24,066 of record NZ_NERM01000034.1, on the reverse strand, counting down.
CCGCCGAGCAGCGGGGTCCGCACGATGTCGAGGAAGTGGTAGAGCGGGTTGATCTCCGCGATCCGCGCCCGACCTTCGTTGCCGGTGCCCTCGAGTGTCTTCTCCGTCCAGATGATCGGCGTCATGAAGAACAGCAGCTGGACGATGCTGCCGAGCAGCGGCGCGATGTCGCGGTAGCGCGTGGCGAGGATGCCGAACACCAGCGACACCCAGACCGCGTTGATCGCGATCAATGCCAGCGCCGGGATGGCGAGGAAGGCCGTCCAGTACAGCTGACGTGGGAAGAAGATGAAGATGCCGATGTAGATGACGATGTTGTGCGCGAACAGGATCATCTGCCGCCACACCAGCCGATAGACGTGCACACTGAGCGGCGTCGGCAGCTGTTTGATCAGGCCCTCGTTGGACATGAACACGTCCGCGCCCTCGAGGATCGACCCCTGGATCAGGTTCCAGATGATGAAGCCGAGCGCGACGTACGGCAGGAACTCCGGGACATCGAGGTTGAACAGCGTGCCGTAGAGCACACCCATCGCGATCGCCGACACACCCGTGGCGATCGTGATCCAGAACGGACCGAGCACCGACCGGCGGTAGCGCTGCTTGATGTCCTGCCAGCCGAGCAGCAACCACAGTTCGCGGTGGTTGAAGCCTTCGCGCAGATCCTGGAACGCGCGCCGGAACGAGCGTGAGGACGACTCGATGGGTTCGTCGTCGACGGTGAGGGCATCAGACACGGGTCCCGAGCCTACCCGCGGCGCAAATGTGACCTGCCGGGGCGCGGGGTCAGCGGGACTCCCGACGGATGCGCAGGTCCTGTCGATCTTGCACGATTTTCTCGACGAGAACCGCACGCCCGTGTCGATTGCGGTCCGGTGCGGTATCCGGACCGTGGTACCACCGATCCGACCACCGAGGAGACGTCATGACGCTTGCTCTGCAGGGCTTGGACGAGATCCGCGCGGACCAGGAGAACTTCTACCGCGACCTGCACGCCCACCCGGAGTTGTCGCACCAGGAGTCGCGCACTGCCGCCGAGGTCGCCGCGCGGTTACGGGCCGCCGGGTGCGAGGTGCACACCGGTGTGGGTGGCACGGGTGTCGTCGGGGTCCTACAGCGAGGTGACGGGCCCGGCGTGCTGCTGCGCGCCGACATGGATGCCCTGCCGGTTCGGGAGGAGACCGGTCTGGACTACGCCAGTTCCGTGACCGCGACCGGCGCGGACGGCAACGCGACGCCTGTCATGCACGCCTGCGGGCACGACATGCACGTCGTGTGCCTCGTCGGCGCGGTGGAACTGTTGTCCCGCGCCGGCGAGTGGTGTGGGCGGCTGGTCGCGGTGTTCCAACCGGGGGAGGAGGTCGCCGACGGCGCCCGGCGCATGGTCGACGACGGGCTCGCCGGGATCGTCGGGAAGGTCGACGTGGCATTGTGCCAGCACGTCCTGGCCTTCCCGGCCGGGCTCGTGGGCACGCGCAGCGGGCCGACCCTCTCGGCCGCCGACAGCATGCGCATCACCGTTCACGGCCGGGGCGCGCACGGGTCGATGCCGCAGGCCTCCGTCGACCCGGTGGTACTCGCCGCGATGATCGTCGTCCGGTTGCAGACGATCATCGCGCGGGAGACCCGGCCCGGTGAGCCTGCGGTACTGACCGTCGGCAGTATTCAGGCCGGGACGAAGAGCAACGTCATTCCGGACAAGGCGACGATCCTGCTCAACCTCCGCACCTACGACGAGGACACCCGCCATGCGATCCTCACCGCTGTGAAGCGGATCGTCGTCGCCGAGTGCGACGCCTCCCGTTCGCCGCGACCACCCGAGTTCGAACTGTTCGACCAGTACCCCATGACGGACAACGACCCCGTGGTCACCGAGCGGGTCGCGGCGGCGTTCGCCGAGCACTTCGGGGACGACGCGGGTGAACTTCCGTTGCAGACGGCCAGTGAGGACTTCAGCGTCATTCCCCGCGCGCTCGGCATTCCGTACACGTACTGGGGGATAGGTGGCACCGATCCCGAGCTCTACCGTCAGGCCGAAGTCGAGGGGCGCATCGCCGACGACGTTCCGGTCAACCACTCGTCGAAGTTCGCTCCGCTGCTGCAGCCCACCCTCGACGCCGGGACGGCTGCTCTGACCGTCGCTGCGCGGGCGTTCCTGGGGACTGCATGACGGACGGAGACGCGTGACTACCCAGAGCACGTTGCTGCTCGTACTCGATCTGCTCGGGACCTTCGCCTTCGCTGTCAACGGCGCCTTCACCGCCGTGCGGGTCGCGAGAATCGACATCGTCGGCGTGGTGACGCTCGGGATGGTGACCGCGCTCGGTGGCGGGATCATCCGCGACATCCTGATCGACGACCTTCCGCCCGCGACGTTCAGCGACTGGCGCTATCTCGCGGTGGCCGCTGCCGGAAGCCTTCTCGCTCTCTTCGGCCGTAAGCTGGAGCGATTGTCCAAGCCGATCACCGTGTTCGACGCCGCAGGCTTGAGTCTGTTCGCCGTCACCGGTGCGGGTAAGGCCCTCGATTTCGGGTTGGGTCCGGTGCAGGCGATCATCCTGGGCACGATCACCGGGGTCGGGGGCGGCACGGTGCGCGACGTGTTGATCCGGCGGGTTCCGGTCGTGTTGAACAGCGAGTTGTATGCCATTCCTGCGCTGGTGGCCGCGACCGTCCTCGTCGTCTGCGAGAGTCTCGAGGTGCCCACGCCGCCCGCAGCGCTCGGGGCTGCGGCGTTGTGCTTCGTCATCCGAATGGTCGGGGTCCGTTACGATCTCGACGCGCCGCGTCCGCGGGGGTTCGACGACCCCGACCCACCGAAACCGGCCTGACCGAAACCGGTGTTGTTGTCGATTTTCGATGCGTTCTCGCAAACAACGCCGGACTCGATCGGCCGTACGTCAGTCTCCGTCGCCGTCCGCAACCATCTGGCCCGAGTCGCCCGGCCACTCGTACAGTTCCGCCGCCGGCTGTATCTGCGCCCACCACGCCGACGAGATCCTCGTGTACGTCGGCAACGGGAAGAACTCGTACTGGGCGACCGTCGCGCACATCGACGTGCAGGACGGTGTGCTGACCGTCGACGGTGAGACCCGGTACAGCAGGTTCGGAAGCGAACGCATGCCCGGACTCGACTCGTCCGGCACCTGGGTGCGCTCGCCGAAGAGCGGACCGACCGGACGCAGCAAGAAGCGAAACGGCGGCCTCGCTCTGGATCGCTACGCCGGGACGTGCCCGAAATAGCCGGTCGGCTGCCGACCACGCCGTTCTCTCCCTCCCCGACGAACCGCCACCACCGCCCACCTGAGGAAAGGAGGTTGTATGTCCTCTTTGTGGCGTCGCACTGCGCGATATGAGGGGAGAATGGCGGCGGGAAGTACCGGAGATGGGAGTGACGGGGCATGAGGGCGACAGCCGAGTCGGGAGAGGTGTGGTCGGCGGAGCGCCTGTTCGCGGGACCGGGAGAAAGCCAGGAACGCTTTCGGAAGACCGATTGGTCGGCTACGCCCCTGGGGCCGGTGGAGTCGTGGCCCGCGGAGCTGCGCATGGCGGTGCGGACGGTGCTGCCGTCCGAGGTGCCGATGCTCCTGTGGTGGGGACCGCAGCTGGTGCAACTCTTCAACGACGCGATCATCCCCGTCCTCGGTGACAAGTACCCCGCGGCGGTCGCCCAGCCGGCACCCGAGTGCTGGCACGAGGTGTGGGACGAGGTCGGAGCCCGCGTCGAACGGGCGATGGCGGGTACGGCGACCTTCGCCGAAGAGGAACTGCTGTTCATGCAGCGCCACGGCTACGAGGAGGAGACCTACTGGACCTTCTCCTACAGCCCGATCCGCGACGAGTCCGGCGAGGTGGCAGGGGTGTTCGTCGCGACCACCGATGTCACCTCGCGGGTGCTCGGTGAGCGTCGTCTGGAGGCCCTGAGCCGTCTCGGCACGGTGGCGATCACCGATTCGGGAATGTCGGTGATCGAGACGTGCCGGAACGCGTTGGACGCGCTCGCGCCCAGTCATCAGGACATTCCGCTGGCCGCGCTGTTCCTCGACAGTCGGGTGGTGGATCCCGATGATCCGCAACCGAACTGGAAGCAGCTCGCCGCAATCGGAACGAAGCCCGGCTTCTCTGGTTCCCTGCTCGGACCGGATGAGGACCAGCTGCTGTCGAAGGCCGCCAGGGCCTCCGAACCCTTCGTCGTCTCCGGCGTCGCCGAGCGTTCCCCGAATCTGCTCGACCCGCAGCGAACCCTCGGAGACCATCCGATCGGCACCATCCTCCTCGTGCCGTTGACGGCGTCGGGACACGACTTCCCGCTCGGTGTCCTCGCCGTCGGACTGAGTCCGTACCGGGTGTTCGACGCCGCGTACTCCACCTTCGTCGAACTCGTCGCCACCAAGATCTCGGGACTGCTGCGTGATGCGTCGGCGATGGATGCCGAGCGTCGCCGGGCCGATGCGTTCGCGGCGCTCGACGCTGCCAAGACCCGGTTCCTCGAATCGATCAGCCACGAGTTCCGCACACCGCTCACACTGCTCCTCGGCCCGTTGCAGAGCATGCTCGACGAGGCCACGACGCTGACGGACGCGCAGCGACAGTCGCTGGAGGTCTCTCAGCGCGCCGCGATCCGGTTGCGGCGACTCGTCGACGCGTTGCTCGAAGCGACGCGTGCCGAGACCGACCCGTCGCGAAAGCCCCTGAGGTCGACCGATCCGGCGGCGCTCACGGCCGAATGTGTGGACCTGTTCACCGACGCGGCTCAACGTGCGGGCCTGGACCTGCGCAGCCGGATCGCCGACGCGGCGGCCGAGCAGACCCGGCTCGATCCCCAGACGTGGGCCCATATCGTGCTGAACCTGCTCTCGAACGCGATCAAGTACACCCCCTCGGGATCGATCGATGTGGATCTGGACGTCGAGGACGATCTGCTGGTCCTGAAGGTCGCCGACACCGGTCTCGGCATTCCGGAATCGGAGCTCGGTCGCATCTTCGAACGGTTCCATCGCGTCGAGAGCGTCGGGGGACGCAGTCAGGAAGGCATCGGGCTGGGTCTGTCCCTCGTCTCGGACTGGGTCCACACGCTCGGCGGAAGTGTGACCGTGTCCAGTGAGCTCGGGCACGGCAGCACCTTCACCGTGTCCGTTCCCCGCGTCCTCGACCCGACCTCGGAGTCGCCGGCGGGAACCGTCCCGGGGGATCTGAGCGCCATGTACATCGGCGAAGCGCAACAGTGGGACAGGGTCGCTTTCGACGAGGACGAATCGTCCACGCAGGGAGAGGATGTGGAATCGTTGCCACGGATCCTCGTGATCGAGGACAACGCGGACATGCGTGACTATCTGACGCAGTTGTTGCGTCGCCAGAGCTGGCACGTGGATGCGGTGGGGGACAGCGATGCCGCCCTCGAGCGGATCCGATCGCGACCGCCGCATCTCGTCCTCAGCGACATCATGCTCCCCGGTCGGGACGGGGTGGAGCTGCTCGGGGAGATCCGCCGCGACCCGGCGACCTCCCGTTTGCCGGTCATCCTCCTGACGGCACGGGCCGGCGCGGAGGCCACGATCGGCGGTCTGCGTACCGGCGCCGACGATTACATCACCAAACCGTTCCATCCCGACGAGCTCATCGCCCGTGTGCGCGTGAATCTCGAATTGTCGTGGCTGCGTGAGCAGATGCTCGCCGCGCGGGAGCGTGAGTCCGACCAGTTGAAGACGGCCCTGGAGACCCGGTCGACACTGAGCAAGGCCGTCGGACTGATGATGGCCACGTTCAAGTGCGACGCCGACGCGGCGTTCGACAAACTCGTCGCCTTCTCCCAGCACCGCAACGTCAAGGTGCGTGAGATCGCCGAGCAGATCGTCGGTGACTACACCGCCTCGCTCAGCAATTCGTCGGGGTAGTGCTCTGCGCCTTCGGTTCCGCCGCTGCTACTGCAGACCGTGAGCGCGGTGACGGATCAGGCCCCCGCGTACAGCTTGTCGATCTCCTCGGCATACTTCGCATCGATGGGCTTGCGCTTGAGCTTCATCGTCGGGGTCAGCTCGTCGCCGGAGGGTTCCCAGATCGTCGGCAGCACCGTGTACTTCTTGATCTGCTCGACCCGCGACAACTTGCTGTTCGCCTCCTCGACCGATTTCGCGATCGACTCGAGGACCACCGGATGCCGGGAGAGCTCCTCGTGGGTTCCGCTGAGACCGTGTTGTTCGGCGAAAACGGCCAGGGCATCGGGATCGAGCGCGAGCAGCGCGACGTTGTAGGGGCGGTCGTTGCCGATGGCGACGGCGCCACCGAGCATCGGGCAAGCGGCCCGCAGGGCGCCTTCGATGTTGGCGGGCGACATGTTCTTCCCCGCCGCGTTGACGATGATCTCCTTCTTGCGGTCGATCAACCGCAGGTAGCCGTCCGCGTCGATCTCACCGATGTCGCCTGTGTGCAACCAGCCGTCGGAATCGATTGCGTCGGCGGTCTTCTCGGGGTCGTTGCGGTAACCCTTCATCAGTAGTGGACCGGAGACGAGCAGTTCGCCGTCCTCGGCGATCCTGATCTGCGCGCACGGCACGGCCTGCCCGACGGTGCCGATGCGGATGGCGCCCGGCCGGTTCATCGTGACCACGCACGAGGTCTCCGACATGCCCCACACCTCGGAACACGGGATGCCGAGGGCGAGAACGAACTCGAGGACCTCCGGTGAGATCGCCGCGGCACCGGTGACGGCGGCGCGGACCTGGTCGAGGCCGAGCTTGCCGCGGATCGCGGACAGCACCAGCCTGTCGGCCACCGCGTGCTGCACCTCGAGGGTGCGGGGGACCGGTTTGCCGTCGGACTGCAGCCGTGCACGCTTGCGTCCGACGTCGATTGCCCACAAGGCGAGCTTCTTCTTGATCGGGCTCGTCTCCTCGGCGAGGGTCTTGTCGATCGCGGCCTTGAGCTTGTACCAGACCTGGGGGACGGCGCCGAAGAGCGTCGGCCGCAGGCTCGGCAGCACGGTGATGGCCTGCTTGAGGTCGTCGAGCGTGGTGATCTGCATGCCGCTGTACAGGCTCGAGTAGTGCGAACCCCAGCGGTTGGCGATGTGCGCGTCGGGCAGATACGACAGGATCCGGTCGTCCGGACCGGTGGGCAGATACGAGCTCGTCGCCTCGAGTTCGGCGAGCAGGTTGGCGTGGGTGAGTTCGACACCCTTCGGCGGGCCCGTGGTGCCGGAGGTGTAGATGAGGGTCAGCAGGTCGGACGGCTGCACGGCCTTCCAGGAGGCCTCGAAGTCGAAGGACGGGTCGGCGGCGGCCTCGAGGTCGTCGAGGGACATGGTGCCCTCGGGTTTGCCGTCGATGCACACCAGGTGCTCGACCTTGGTGTCACCGATCGCTTGCCGCAGGACGGGGACGAACTGTTCCTCGGCGATCATCACGTGGTTGCCGGCGTTGCCGAGCACGTACGAGATCTGTTCGGCGGTCAGCGAGTTGTAGATCGAGAACGGCACCGCGCCGAGGTGGATGGCGGCGGTGTCGAGGAGGTGGAATTCGGGCCGGTTGGTGAGCATGAGGCCGACGGTGTCCCCGCGGTTCACGCCGAGTCCGGCGAGTCCGGCGGCGAGGCGTTCGACGCGCTGCGCGTATTGGCGCCAGGTGTAGGAGACGGAATCGTCGGGGGTGCGCAGCGCGACCTTGTCGGGGTACGCCGCGGCGGTGGTCTGGAAGGCTTCGCAGAGGGTCGACGGTGAGGTGGCACGAGGGGTCATCACTGGCTCCCGAGGTCGAGTGTGGCGAAAGTGTAGGACGAAGTGCGTACATCCGTGGTCGGATTTGCCGGATTGTTGCGCCGGAATCCAGCGGCGATGCAGGCAGGCGTTTGGTCCTGCCCGTCTCGGGTACCGCCGGGGATATGACCACCGTGGATCGCATCGCGGATCCGTGGGGTTCGCGCACACCCTACGGACCCGGGGAACACTGGCCCACCCGCGTCGACACCTATCTCGCCGACGGACTGATCGAGGACGACGTCGACAGGTGGGTGCAGTCGGCGACCATCCTGCATTCCAACGGCGACGGCCTCGACATCGCCGTCAAGGACGGGCGCATGGTGGGGGTGCGCGGACGCGCCGTCGACCGGGTCAACCACGGCCGGCTCGGCCCCAAGGACCTGTTCGGCTGGCAGGCGAACCACTCGGAGGATCGGCTCACCACCCCGCTGATCCGCCGCGACGGCAAGCTCGTCGAGACCGACTGGGACACCGCGATGGATGCCGTCGCCGGTCGCACGAAGCAGCTGCTCGACGAGCGCGGCCCCAGCTCGGTCGGTTTCTACACCACCGGACAGTTGTTCCTGGAGGAGTACTACACCCTCGCACTCATCGGGCACGGTGGCATCGGCACCAACCACATGGACGGCAACACGAGGCTGTGCACGGCGACGGCGGCCGCTGCCCTCAAACAGTCCTTCGGGTGCGACGGCCAACCCGGCTCCTACGCCGACATCGACCATGCCGACGTCATCGCGCTGTACGGACACAACATGGCCGAGACACAGACGGTGACGTGGACGCGGATCCTCGACCGGCTCGCCGGACCGAATCCGCCCGCGGTGATCTGTGTGGATCCGCGGCGGACGCCGGTCGCGCGGGCCGCGACGGTGCACCTCGCCCCGCGCCCGGGCACCAACGTCGTCCTCATGAACGGGCTGCTCCACGAGATCCTGCGACGCGGGTGGATCGACGAGAAGTACATCGAGGACCACACCGTCGGATTCGACGAACTGCGCACCCAGCTCGACGACTATCCCCTCGAGAAGGCCGCCGAGATCTGCGACGTCCCCATCGAGGATCTGCGGGAGGCCGCTCGCCTGCTCGGCACGGCGGAGCGGCTGCTCTCGACGGTTCTGCAGGGCTTCTACCAGTCCCATCAGGCCACCGCGGCCGCCGTGCAGGTGAACAACATCCATCTCGTGCGCGGCATGCTCGGCAGGCCCGGTTGCGGAGTCCTCCAGATGAACGGGCAGCCCACCGCGCAGAACACCCGCGAATGCGGCGCCGACGGCGACCTGCCGGCCTTCCGCAACTGGGCCAACGAGTCGCACGTCGAGGACCTCGCGCGGGTATGGAACATCGATCCGATGCGGATCCCGCACTACACCGCCCCCACCCACCTGATGCAGATGATGCGGTACGTCGAGGACGGCTCGATCCGCTTCCTCTACGTGAGTGGGACGAACCCGGCCGTGTCCCTGCCGGAACTGCGCCGGGTGCGCGAGATCCTCACCCAGGACAGGCTTTTCCTCGTGGTGCAGGACATTTTCCTGTCCGAGACCGCGCAGCTCGCCGACGTCGTCCTGCCCGCCGCGACGTGGGGTGAGAAGACCGGCACGTTCACCAACACCGACCGGACCGTGCACCTGTCGGAGAAGGCCGTCGAACCACCCGGACAGGCCAGGCCCGATCTCGACATCTTCGTCGACTACGCGCGCCGGCTCGACCTGCGGGACAAGGACGGCGACCCGCTCGTGAAGTGGTCCACGCCCGAGGAGGCCTTCGAGGCGTGGAAGGAGTGCACGGCCGGGCGGCCCTGCGACTACACGGGCATCACCTACGAGAAACTCCGTGGCGGAAGCGGAATCCAGTGGCCGTGCAACGCCGACGCTCCCGACGGGACCGAACGTCTCTACGAGGGCGGAAAGTTCTGGGCCGCACCGGACTACTGCGAGAACTACGGACGCGACATGGTCACCGGGGCGCCGGTCGAACCCACCGAGTACCAGGCTCTGAATCCCTTCGGCAAGGCGATCATCAAGGCGGGGGAGTATCTTCCCCCGCACGAGACGGTCTCCGACGAGTATCCCTATCTGCTCACCACCGGCCGCACGCTCTACCACTTCCACACCCGCACGAAGACCGGTCGCGCCCCGCAACTGCAACGCGCTGCCCCGGAAGTGTGGGTGGAGATGTCGGCGAGCGACGCCGAGCGGCACGGCTGGTCGGAGGGCGACCTGCTGCGGGTCGACACCCCGCGCGGGCACGTCACCGCGCGGCTGCGGATCAGCGGGATCCGGACCGGGGTGCTGTTCCTGCCGTTCCACTACGGCTACTGGGACACCCCCGCGGGTCACGAACCGGCGCTCGAGGGGCGCGCGGCCAACGAACTGACCTTCACCGACTGGGACCCGGCGTCGAAGCAACCCCTGTTCAAGTCGGGTGCCGCGCGCGTCGAACGGGTCGCCGTCGCCGACGACGGGCCGTCCGCGGCGCCGACCACCACCGCCTCGGCGCCCGTCTCCGACGCTGTGCCTGCCACTTCGGGTGGACCGGACGCCGAGATCACCGAGACGCTCGACGACGGAGGGCCGCGATGAACAAGGTGTCCCTGGCGATCCGTGAACTGCACCGATCGGAGAACGACCTGGCGACCGAACTGCTGCGCACCGCGGACCGGCACAAGGTCGACCACGAGATCTTCCACGTGGCCCGCGACATCGCCGGCTGGTCGCAGCAGCACGTGCGCGAACTCGCCCGCGTCGGTCACGACTACGACCTCGATCTCGACGACGAGCCCCAGGGCGTCCACGAGGTGCTCGCAGAGGTGCGGCGGAAGGGAAGCGAGATGCTCGGACGCCGGCACGCCCCGAGTGTCCTGCTGCTGCGGGACCTGCGCACCGTGCACCGCATGGCGGCGGGCGTCTCGCTCGACTGGGAGATCCTCGCCCAGACGGCGCAGGCCCTGAGCGACCGCGAACTGCTCGCCCTCTCGAAACGCTGCCATCCCCAGACCCTGCGTCAACTGCGCTGGGCGAACGCGAAACTCAAGGAGATCGCCGCACAGACGGTCGTCACCGACTGAGCGGTGCCACCGTCAGGGCCGTTCGAACCTCTCCTCGCGCCCGAGTCTGCGCAGCCGGATCCACTCGCGCAGGCCGGCCGGGTCGCGGCGGGTGATCAGGAAGTACCAGCCGAACCGCACCCATTCCTGGGGCAGCAACCGGCGCAGTCCCGGCTGCGAGAGCAGGTAACCGCGGTTGCGGTAGGTGAAGAACCGCTTGGTGTCGTTGTCCGGATACTGCGTGTGCATCCGGCCACCGAGGATCGGCTTGAACTCGTCGGCACCGTCCGGGTGCAGGTAGGCCGTCTGCAAACAGGTGCCGAACGGCAGGCCCGACCGGACGAGACGGCGGTGCACCTCGACCTCGTCGCCGCGGACGAACAGGCGCAGGTCGGGCACGCCCACCGCGTCGATCGCCGCGGCCGTGAAGAGGGCGCCGTTGAACAACGAGGCGATGCCGGGCAGCAGGTCCTCGTCGCCGAGTTCGTGCCGCCACCGCCGCCACACCACACCGCGGCGCAGCGGGAAGGCGAGGCGATCGGGCTGCGCGATGTCGCACACGACCGGCGACACCTCGGCCAGGCCGTTGCGCTGCGCGCAGTCGAGCAGCGTCGCGAGCACGTCCGGTCCCTCGGGGCGGCCGTCGTCGTCGGCGAGCCACACCCGGTCGGCTCCGAGCGACAGTGCGTACAGGATGCCGAGGGCGAAGCCGCCCGCGCCGCCGAGATTGTGCTTCGAACCGAGATAACTCGTGGGCAGGTCCACGGCGTCGACGAGCTCGCGCACCGCGTCCTCGTCGCCGTTGTCGACCACCACGAGATGGTCGAGCGGACGGGACTGCGAGGCAAGAACTTTCAGCGAATCCGCCAGCAGCTCACGACGGCGGTGCGTGACGACGACGCCGATGATCCGTTCGTCAGCCACCGTTCGAACCCGTCGAGGCCGCGGCGTCGTGGGGGGACTTCGCGATCCGCTCACGCTCGAGCTCGTGGAGGATCGTGCGCACGTGATCGCCGGCCTCGTCGCCCTCGTAGGCGCGCACCACGTGCTCGATGTCGCCCTGCTCACGGATCTGACCGTGGTCGATCCACATCGCCTGGTCGCACAGCTGGGCGAGGAACTCGTTGGAGTGGCTGGCGAACACGAGGATGCCCGAACGCGCGACGAGATCCTGCAGACGCACGCGCGCCTTCTTCATGAACTCCGCGTCGACCGCGCCGATGCCCTCGTCGAGCAGCAGGATCTCGGGGTCGATGCTGGTGACCACGCCGAGCGCGACGCGCACCCGCATACCGGTCGAGTAGGTGCGCAGCGGCATGTTGAGGTAGTCGCCGAGCTCGGTGAACTCGGCGATCTCGTCGACCTTGGCCAGCATCTGCTTGCGGCTCATCCCGAGGAACATGCCGCGGATGACGATGTTCTCGTAACCGGAGATCTCCGGGTCCATGCCGACGCCGAGGTCGAACACCGGCGCGACGCGGCCCTTCACCCGGGCGTGGCCGCGGGTGGGCTCGTAGATCCCCGAGAGCAGACGCAGCAGCGTGGACTTGCCGGCGCCGTTGTGGCCGACGAGCCCGACGCGGTCGCCTTCCTTCAGCGACATCGTGATGTCGCGCAGAGCCTCGACGACCACGACGTCGGAGTTGTTGCGGCCGATCGCTCCGCCCGCCTTACCCAGGAAGGCCTTCTTCAAGGAGCGGGTCTTGGCGTCGAAGATGGGAAAGTCGACGCACGCGCCGCGCGTTTCGATGCTGACCCGACTCACGATGCTGCTCCAGACGCTGACACGGGACCCGAGCGTACCCGTCGCGCCGATACCCGAGTCCCGGGGCGTACCCGGTGGGACTACAGGTACTGGCCGGTTCCGGGGTGGGTCTGGCCGGGGATCTGCTGATCGTTCTGGCCGTGACCGCCGTGCACGGCACCGGACGGGAGGGCTCCCTGACGCATCTGCTCGAGCTGGGCACGAGCGGCCATCTGCTGAGCGAACAGCGCCGTCTGGATGCCGTGGAACAGACCTTCGAGCCAGCCGACGAGCTGGGCCTGCGCGATGCGCAGCTCGGCGTCGGAGGGCACTGCGTCCTCACCGAAGGGCAGCGCGAGCCGCTCGAGTTCTTCCCGCAGGTCGGGGGCGAGGCCCTGACCGAGTTCGCGGATGGACGACAGGTGGATGTCCTTGAGCCGGGTGCGGCTGGCGTCGTCCAACGGCGCGGCCTTCACCTCTTCGAGGAGCTGTTTGATCATGGTGCCGATCCGCATGACCTTCGCCGGCTGCTCGACCATGTCGGCCAGGGATTCGCCGCCGTTCTCGGTCTTCTCCTCCTCCTCCGGCCGGCCGTCGGCCTCCACACGGGCCGCCTCCTCACGGGAGACACGGATGGGTCGGCCGTCGGGTCCGATCACGAGAACCTGGTCGTTGTCCGGATGCGTCATGGCTCCATTCTCCCTTTCCCACCCCGGGGGTGCCCGGTTGCCCGAAGGTCCCGGAGTGCCGGGTACCCCGATCGAGCCTACCGAGACGGCAACGCCGAGTGCAGGTACGGCGCGTCCCGATTGACATCGGGACCTAGAGTGTCTGCCATGGCTTACGACGTTGCCCGGATCCGGGGGTTGATCCCCTCGCTCGGGGACGGGTGGATCCATCTCGATCCACGGGCCGGTATGCAGATCCCCGACGTGGTGTCGCGCACCGTGTCCACTGCCTTCCGCAACTCGGCCGCGTCGTCGACCGGACGGCACCTGTCGTCGCGTCGCAGCGCCGCGATCCTCCAGGAGGCGCGCGTCGCGGTCGCGGAACTCGTGGGTGCCGACCCGGACGGCGTCGTCCTGGGTCCGAGCCACGCGGTGCTGCTCGCCTGGCTCGCCGAAGCGCTCAGTTCCCGCCTCGGGCTCGGCACCGGCATGGTCCTCTCACGGCTCGACGACGAGGCGAACATCGCTCCCTGGTTGCGGGTCGCGAGCCGCTACGGCGCGCAGGTGCGCTGGGCCGAGGTCGAGATCGAGACGTGCGAACTGCCCACCTGGCAGTACGAGGAACTCATCACGCCCACCACCCGGCTCGTCGCGCTCACCGCGGCGTCGTCGATCGTCGGCACCGCGCCCGACGTGCGGGTCGTCGCGGATCTCGTCCACGAGGTCGGTGGGCTCATGGTCGTCGACGCCGCCGGCGCCGCCCCCTACGCCCACGTCGACATCGACGATCTCGGCGCCGACGTCATCACCGTCGACATCGCCGCATGGGGTGGCCCGCAGATCGGTGCGCTGGTCTTCGCCGACCCCTCGCATCTCGAACGGGTCCCGGCGATGTCGCTGAACCCGCATGCGCGCGGCGCCGAACGTCTCGAGGTGGGCGGTCACCAGTTCGGTCTGCTCGCCGGTATCCCCGCGTCCATCGACTTCATCGCCTCGCTGGACGACGACGCCACCGGTACGCGCCGCGAGCGTCTCGACATCTCGATCAGCTCGATGCAGAACTACCAGGACGTGCTGTTCGACCGCCTCATGCGGCAGCTCGACAGCCTCACCGGCGTGATCGTGCTCGGCCGCGCATCGAGCCGCGTCCCCACCCTCAGCTTCACCGTCGACGGCGTCCCGGCCGAGAAGGTCGCCGCGCATCTCGCCGACCGCCGCATCGCGACGGTGGCGAGCACCCGCGGATCGAGCCGGCTCCTCGACTCCCTCGGCGTCAGCGACGAAGGGGGAGCGGTGAGCATCGGCCTCGCCCCGTACACCACGAGCTTCGAGGTGGATCAGCTCGTCCGCGAGCTCCGCAACCTCTAGTTGCGTTCGATCCGCAACACGACCTTCCCGACGGTCTCGGGGCTGTCGAGCAGTTCGTGTGCCCGGGCGGCCTCGGTGATCGGCAGCTCGGCGTGCACGACGGGATGGACCTTCGCCTCCTCGATGAGCGGCCACAGATTGGCGCGCACGGAGTCGATGATCTCGCTCTTGCCCGACGGACCCGAGTCCGGACGGCCGCGCAGACCGGTCGCGGCGACGTGACCGCGCTTGGCGAGCAGCTTGCCGAGGTGCAGTTCGCCCTTGGTGCCGCCCTGCATGCCGATGACGACGAGCCATCCGTCGGGAGCGAGGACGTCGATGTTCCGGGACAGGTACTTCGCGCCCATGTTGTCGAGCACCACGTCGGCGCCACCGAAGGTGTTGCGCACCTCGGAGACGAAGTCCTGTTCGCGGTAGTCGATCGCCAGGTCGGCGCCGAGTTCGCGGCAGCGGTCGAGCTTGCCGGCCGAAGCCGTCACCGCCACCTTCGCGCCGAGCGCCTTGCCCACCTGGATGGCGTGCGTGCCGATGCCACCGCCGCCACCGTGCACGAGTAGGACGTCGCCGCGCTTCAGGCCGGCCGTCATCACGACGTTCGACCACACCGTGCACGCGATCTCGGGAAGCGACGCGGCGACCGCGAGGTCGATGCCCTTCGGGACGGGCAGGAGCTGGGAGGCGGGGACCGCGACCTTCTCGGCGTAACCGCCGCCGGTGAGCAGGGCGCAGACCTTGTCGCCGATGTTCCAGCCCGTCACACCCTCTCCGAGTTCGGAGATCACTCCGGAGCATTCGAGGCCCAGGATGTCGCTCGCCCCCGGGGGCGGCGGGTAGAGGCCGCGTCGTTGCAGCAGGTCGGCGCGGTTGACCGCGGTCGCCGCGACATCGAGAAGTACGTGCCCGGGAGGCAGGTCCGGGTCGGGCTGCTCGGTCCACCGGAGAACTTCTGGACCACCGGGTTCGGTGGCGACGATTGCATGCATGTGTTCGACGCTATCGCGTGCGACGCGGTGAGGGGATGATCACTCCGCTCGCGGCGCGCTCACCTGCTCGAAACTACCGTGCAGTAACCGGATCGGGCCGTCGGCATTACACTCCCGGCGTGACCAGCGAACGAGACGAACCCAAGTGGTTGACCGCAAAGGAGCAGGAGGCCTGGCGTCTCTACATGGACGGCAACAACCGTCTCATGAGCGCCCTCGGTCGGTCCCTCAACGATCGACACGACCTGTCGCTGGCGGAATATCGGATCCTGGTCATGCTCTCCGAAGCCCCCGACGGCGCCCTGCGCATGAGCGACCTCGCCGACGGCGTGCTGTCCTCGCGCAGTCGTCTCACCCATCAGATCCGGCGGATGGAGCAGGAGAAGATGGTCGTGCGCAGTTCGTGCCCCGACGACGGTCGCGGTGTGCTCGCCACCATCACCGAGGAGGGCCGGCGGCGTCTGGCGGAGGCCGCCCCCACCCACGTCGACGACGTGCGCAACTACCTCATCGACCTGCTGTCGGCCGACGAACTCGACATGCTGGCGCGGGTCTTCGCGCGCGTCGAGCACACTCTGGCCGACCGCTGAGGTCGCGAAGCGGTTAGGCCCTGCTTGCGTCGAGCGGTTAGGATCTGCCACGGAAGCGTGGCAGAGCGGCCGAATGCACTCGCCTTGAAAGCGAGCTTGGGTAACACCAACGGGGGTTCAAATCCCTCCGCTTCCGCCGAAGCTCCTCACTTGTTCACGCAGGTGAGGAGCTTTTTTGTGTCCGAGGAGTGTGCTCGTCAGTGTCCGGTGGGCACATTTTGGGCACACCTGCTGTCGAGTAGGCGTGATCGAGCACGACCGCAACGGCGTCCAGATCCTCGTCGAACAGGTCGCTGTACGTGTCGAGTGTCATCGCTGCCGAGGCGTGCCCAAGCATCCGCTGGAGAGCCTTCACGTTCACTCCGGCCGCGACAGCCAGAGAGGCCGCTGTGTGCCGTAGATCGTGCGGAGTCACGCGTTCGATTCCCGCGCGCTTCACTGCCAGCTCGAACCATCCGCTGTGGCTGACCGGTCGGCGCATGTGCTTTCCGTCACGGCCCGGGAAGACGAGATCGTCGCGGCCGCGTCCCTCGCACTGCTTCGCCAGCTCGTCGAGGACGAAGGCCGGCACCGGCACGGATCGGACCCTGTCGCCCTTCGTGGTGCCGACGACGTGCTTCGTTCTGACCTGGACCGCGTTCTCGTGCACGGTGAGACGCCGTCGCAGGAAGTCGATGTCCCGTACCCGTAGCCCGATCGCCTCACCCCACCGAAGTCCGCAGTAGGCGAGCACCAGGACGAGCGCACCGTTTCGGCCGGCCTCATGTGCCAGCGACGCAACGTCGTCAGCTGTGAGGTACTTGTGTCGACGCTTCGACTTCCGTGGCAGGTTCTCGACTCCGCGGGCTGGGTTCTTCACGATCCGCCCGTTCTTCACCGCGTCGTCCAGGATCCCCGCGAGGACCCCGTACGCACGGATCACCACGGTGGCCCCGGATCCCTTCACGACGATCTCTCCGGCTTCGTCGAGCTCGTCGCGCCCCATGTCGGCGATCCACCGTTCGACCGTGCCGAGCTTGATGTCAGCGATCCGTGTGGACGACCACCGCGGTTCGACGTGCGTACGCCACGATGAATCGATTGCGTTGTACGTCGAGGCTTTCGTGTCGACCTTCTTGCGCGCCAGCCACTCCGGCGCCAGCTCGCCGACGGTGATGCGGCCGAGGGACGGCGGCACGTACTCGCCGCGCATCTTCTCGACCTCCACGGTGGCCGCGAACCGTTCGGCGTCCCGCTTCGTCCTGAAGCCACGTTTCTTCGACTGGACGCGATCGGGCGTGCGGAAGCGAACCATGTACCGCTTGCCGGCCGCGGTGTCGTAGGACTCAATCGTCGCCATCGATTACTTGGTCCGTTCGTCCTGAGTGAGATATCCAGCCTCGACCGCCCGAACGAGCCACCGGCGCACGGTGGCAGGGGATACGGCGAAGTCGCGTGACATCACAGTCGTCGGCCGACCGTCCTGCAGCCGAATCCATCGGTACAGCGCTGCGAGCTGGGGAAGGTCTTCTTCTGTGATCGTCTTGTCGAATTCGATGCGGTCCCAGAACTCGGGTGCGCTTGCGATTGGCCGGCTGGTGTTCTCGCCCGTGGCAACGCTGATCTCTCGCGCCGCCTCTCGGATGAACGGCTCCATCGAGATCTTCGCAAGTTCTCCCCGTTGGATCGGTGGACCATCGGGCAGCTGCTCTGCGACGAGTCTTGTGACGACGTACTTTCCGCCGTTCGGCTCAATTCTTGCGGTCACGTTATAAGCCAGCCCGTCGTCTGGCCCCGAGGTGACCTCGAGTTCTTCGTAGCCGAGTAGTCCCGGTGCGACCTCGTGGTTTGGCATGGGTGTCGACCTCTTACTGATCTTCGGCATTCGCTAAGCGTGCCTCGTTGTGAGCGGGTTTTTCAACACTCTGTCGTGACTGAGTCTTGCATATCGCGCTCACTCACTGTACAACGGAATGCGCGGGTGATAAATCACCCAATCAGAAACGAGGAGGATCGAGGAAGATGACAGAATCACCGCTCGCCACGGCCGAGGAAGTCGCCGGATATCTGCGGACCACTACAGCGAAGCTTGCCAACGATCGCTATCGCGGTATCGGCCCGAAGTTCGTGAAGCACGGTCGCCGCGTTCTCTACCGCTGGGCGGATGTCTACGCCTGGACCGAGGCGAATCTCATGCAGCGCACCGACGATCGTCCCGGTGCTGCATGATGGCCGGCTACTTCGGCGCCGAACCGACCTGTGTCGGGTGCGATTACCCCCGTCGCCTACACCACTTGCTCGGAGTCGAACACGACTACACCGAGCGACCGAATGAGAACGCCCCCGATGCCGGCCAGGGCATCGAGGGCAACGAATCCACCAACCAGGAAGCAGGAGATTCTGACATGCAGTCTACCGACCCCCAGAGCTACATGGTGCGCCTGATCGTCGCCGGGCTACAGCAGATCGTCGCTCACGCCCAGGACTTCCCCGGCGCGATCGCCTTGATCAACGCCGACGTGACCCGACGGTTCGGATGGGACGCAATCGAATACACCGTCACCACCGGCGACTACGTACGCATGACCACCACAGTCGGCCTCGAAGTCGAGTACCAAATCCTTCGATCCGACCAGCCGGTGCCCGAGGACGAACCCGCGGCCAACACCATCGACTACGCACCCGAGGGGATCCTCGCTGTCCCGATCCCCACGGTCTACCAGAACCTCGAAACGCTCGGACCCGATGCCGATTGGGGCGATGGGGATAACTTCCTTCTCGCCCAGGTCACCTGCGGAGTGTTCACCGGCCAGGTGTGGCGACACGACAGCATCGAACAGGGCCGACCTCACAGCGAAGTCGAAATCACCATCGACTCGACCGGGATGCAGGGCGGCGAAATGTTCCACGACCTGTGCATCCTCCCCGACCAGCTCGAGGACTTCCAGCAGGTGACGAACGCGATCACGACGGCGTACCGGTACATCACGGAGGCCGGACAGTGACCGACCTCGAACTCTTCCTCGTCGTCGCACTCCTCGCCGAGAACATCGCCCTGATCCTCGCGCACATCGTCGACCGGCAGGTCACCGACCGCGACGGCTTCGGAGAGGACGCCTCGACTGCGATGCGCCGACGCCCCCACCTCGAACGCGACCACCTCACCGAAGCGCTCCATACAGGCAGGAGACGCATCCCGTGACGTAACCCGCTGTCCCGATTCGCACATCCCCGCACCTCTGCGAAATGGGAACCAAAGAAATCTTCCCGATGCGGCCGGGGAGTCGACAAACTCCCCGGCCGTGCAGAACGAAAGGACGACGCAACACCATGCGTCACAATAACTCTAGCGCGGACGGACCAGACAGCGCATTCAACGCAGCCCACCGCGACCTGCTCGCCGTGGCGCAGCAGTGGATCGCTCACCAGCCTTCCGGAACGACGTTCACAGCCGCACAGATGGCGCTGTACCTGCCGCCGCACGCGAATGACAAGCCGTGCCGCTTGGGAGCCCTCGTGCGAGAGCTGAACCGCCGCGGGTACATCGAGTTCCACGGGTACGGCCCTCGTGCCGCAGATGGCGATTGGGACGCCCCGGCACGGGTATGGCGGCGCACCGCTCTACAGGTCGAAGGTGAGGCCGCATGAGGGCACTCGACCGCCTCCGCGACCGCTGGCAGGACCAGGGACTCATCTGGAAGGACGGCCCCGGCGACACCGCATCCGCTCAGGCCCCCGGACACTCGCCGGCGGATCGGTCGGTGACCTTCCGGCAGATCTCCGACCAGGTTCTGATGAACAGTCACGCCGACGACAAACAGGCCGTACTCGACGCGGTAGGGCTGACCATGCGGGACCTGTTCGACGACACCGCCGGTGCCAGCTACACATACCGGGACGGGCGCACCGTACACCGCACCTACGACGACAAGGGACGCAAGAAGTTCCGGCAGGCCGGAAACACCAAAGGCCGGGACCTCTACCGCGTCGAACGCTTGGACCAGCTCGCCACCGGCACACCGGTCTACGTCGTCGAGGGTGAGAAGGATGTACACGCCATCGAATCCGTCGGTGGTGTCGCGGTGTGTTCCGCGATGGGAGCGGGCAAAGCGCACCTGTTCGACTGGTCACCGCTGACCGGACACACCGTGGTGATCGTCGCCGACGATGACGGACCAGGGCACAAGCACGCGATGCAGGTGCACGAGATCGTGGAACCCATCGCCGCGGGTGTGGCAGTGACGCAGGCGGCATCGGGGAAGGACGCCGCCGACCACATCGCAGCCGGATACGGACTCGACGAGCTCGTGGTTGTCGACGTGGACGGCAACGCCGGACGCCGACTGAAAGTCACCCGCGGAGCCGACGTGAAGATGCAGCGCGTCAAGTGGGTCATGGAGCATTGGATTCCCGCCGGGTCCCTCACCCTGCTCGCCGGCCGCGAAGGACTCGGTAAGTCCACCATCGCCGCTCAGATCTGTGCTCAGGTCACCCGCGGCCAGCTCGAGGGGGAGTTGCACGGCACACCCCGAAACGTGCTCTACGTGCACTCTGAGGACTCGCGAGAGTTCACCGTCGCCCCGCGACTCAAAGCCGCCGGGGCCGACATGGAGCGGGTGCTGTTCGTCGACGTGGAGACCTCACACACCGACTCGGGAACACTGATCCTGCCGCTCGACACCCTCGCGCTCGAAAAGGTCATCGCGCAGCACCAGGTGGCATTCGTGGTCCTCGACGCCGCCACCTCGAGCATGTCCTCGGAACTGTCCGGCAAGGACGACCGCGCGGTCCGGCAGTACCTCGAACCACTCGCGCAGCTCGCTTCCCGGCAGGGCTGCGTGGTGTTCGGGCTGTGCCACTTCGGGAAGAGGGACGGGGCCGACACCGGAAAACTCATCCTCGGATCGATCGCCTGGTCTCAGGTGGCTCGCTCGGTGCTCTCGGTCGCCAAGGACGACGAGACCGGAAACCTCGTCGTCACCAACACCAAGGGCAACCTCGCGCCGCGCACCCGATCGATGGAAGCTGAGATTGTCTCGACGACCATCACGACCGAGGACGGGGACACCGAAGTCGGCGCGCTGCACTGGCTGGGGGAGACCAACCGCGACGCCCGAGAACTACTCGCCGAGCCGGACGGGACCGACCGCGAGGATCGCAGCGAAGCCGCGGCATGGCTCGAGGACTACCTCACCGAGCACGGTCGCACCCCCGGAAAGGACGTGAAGAACGACGCCCGAAAGGCCGGCATCGCCGAACGCACACTCAAGCGCGCCGCGAAGGAACTCGGTGTCGTCTACACGACCGAAGGATTCCCGAGAACGACCCGATGGGCACTGCCCATACAGTCGGGCCACGACGAACAGTCAGATCTCATGCATGGCCCGACTGGCCCCACTGGCCCAACTGGGGATGACCTGCGGAAACAGTGTGTCCCCACTGTGGCTGATTCGCAGTCGGGCCACACATTCGTGAATGGCCCCACTGGCGACCTGACTGCAATTCCGGGGTGCCCCGAGTGTGGTTTTCCCCTCGACGGAGTAGCCACCGGCATGGCCATGCACCCCGACTGTGAACGACGCGCAAACCACCGCACCGAACTGTTTGGAGGTGACGCAGCATGACGCGGACCGCCCGATCTCCGCAGATCCCCGATCCCATCGCAAGCCTCGTCGATGAACGTCTCACCGGTGCCAGATGCGCCGGCCGATCCCCGCTGTTCGATGCCGAACTCGACGACGAGACCGCCGAGGCCCGGTCGGCGCGTCTGGCGTGGGCACGAACCGAATGCACCCGCTGCCCCGTCCAGGGCCTGTGCCGAACCGCAGCGAGCGAACAAGACCATCCCTTGGGGATGTGGGGCGGCAAGGTCCACGGACTGCCTGGTCGCCCCGGACGGAAGGAACCCGCCGCATGAAGCTCATCACCGACGCGTGTGATGCCCAGGTGGCAACTGCACCCGCGCACCACAGTCGCCCGATCCTGGTGCGTTTCGCCGGCCTCACCATCGCGATGAAACCCCACGAAGCCCGCACCCTCGCCGATCGCCTCCACGACGCCGCCGACCAAGCCGAGGAGACGCAGCAGTGAGCGTGCAACGACTCGACGGAGTAGTCCTCCTCAGCGGCGACAGCATCAACGCAGTGCGTTTCGCCGTCCGCGTCACCATCGCCGCACGACAGCGCAACGGGCAACGTGTCCCCCCTGAAATCACCGAACTTGCACGCCAACTGGCCGTGTACGGACAACAGGACACCGCCAGCCAGACCATGAACAACGCTGGGGTGCAAGCAGATTGGATTAGCACACAGGAGGCCGCGCGGATGCTCGACATCAGCAACCGGCAAGCCCGCCGACTCGCCCCCCAACTCGGCGGCACCCTCCACGCCGGCCGATGGCTGATCGACCGCACCGCCGTCACCAACTACCAGAAGAGGACCGCAGCATGACCGAACCCGACCGGCGCGCACTCGCCGCCGACTACCTCGCATCACTCACCGACACCGAACTGCACCAGTTCGTCGACGAAGCCCGCGGCGTCACCGAAGCCCGTGAACTCGTCCGCCACCTCTTCGCCGACACACAGGAGTAACCATGGATCTGAACCTCGCACAAGCCCAGTCGGTCCTGGCCTCCATCCGCCGCCTCGGCATCGACATCCCCGAACCCATCACCACCGTCGAGGCCCGCGCCAAGGCCATCGCCAAGGCAGCCGAAAGCGTCGCACCCGCCCACCACGACGTGCTCGCCGCGATCATCCGCGCAGTCGACGCCGGCAAGAACCCCGTCGACGACAAAGAGGTGCAACGGATGCTCGCCGGACAGAACCTCGCCAACGACGCGATTCTCCACGGACTCCGCGCCGAAGCCGCCCAGCTGCTCACCGAAGCCCTCATCGAACACCAAGGACTACTGTTCGACGCCTGGCGCATCCAGTTCCAGAAGGCAGCTACCGACCTGACCGCAGCCCACAACGCCCTCGGAGGGATCAGCCTCGCCGACACCGAGAGTGTCGTGCGGATGGGGCCGGACGCCTCCACCGCCTGGTCCACCGCCACCAACGCGCTGACCACACTGCGCGACGTCATGACCGCATGGCAGACCTGGGCCACCACCACACGACAGGTCACCATCAACAACGCCTACGCCGTCCTGAGAGTCGCAGAAGTCGACTGGCACACCTACCGAGACCACCAACTCGCAGGCAGCATCGACTACTGGAAGCTCACCGGACTCGGGATCCGCCTCGACCTCGCCGACGTCGCCACCTACCAGCGCCGCGTTGCCGACCTCCAAGCAGCACAACGAGTCGAAGCAGCAGAAGCCGAACAGAACCGCATGAGCCGTATGCAGCTCAACTGAGGAACTTCCCTCACGCCCTGTATCCCTCCTCATGTGGGGCGTGAGGGAACGGTGCCGGCCGGGGAGAGTTTCTGCCTTGCTACCTCACCCGGCCGGCACCAGCCAGGGCACCAGACCAACAGGGGGAGGAGCTACCCACCCCGCCACCCCAGCCGGGCAGACCCTTGGCATACGGCCCATCCCTCCCCGACACCCCAACACCAGGGGCCGGACAGCATCACCACTGGTCACGACGGGGGGAAGCAACGATGAATCACCCCCACATCCACCCCTTGTGAGGTTCGTATGAGTCGCACCAATGACAGTCGATACCGCCGTAACCGTGCCCGTGTTCTCCGTGGCAACCCCGACTGCCACCTGTGCGGCGAACCCATCGACTCCACCCTGAAGTGGCCGCACCCCAAAAGCGCCAGCGCCGACCACCTCGAACCCGTCAGCCGAGGCGGGGACAACCACGGGCCACTCCAACCCGCACACCTCGGATGCAACTCCCGCCGAGGCAACGACACCGGCCACGGCCGCACCCGCCGACGCAGCGACCGACGCCCACCCGAACCACACCCCGGCCTGATC
>NZ_NERM01000033.1:0-41989 GCF_002215235.1 Rhodococcus sp. BUPNP1 | reverse complement strand
GTGTGGGCGGCGAGATCCGCGTCGAGGGTGCGCACGCGCCGCACCAGTTCGGCGAAGGGTTCGGCCGGGTCCACCGCGACGCGCAGCGGCAGCACCCGCCCGTCGTGGGCCACCCCGACGAGGACGTCGTCGTGGCCGGTCAGCCGCGCGGTGAGCGCCGCGGTCGCGGCGTGCAGCACCGCGGCGATCGTGGCGTCGGGGGCGCCGCCCTCGGTGGTGGCGAAGCGCGCGGCGAGCGCCGCGGCCGTGACCGCCAGGCGGTCCTCGACATCGATGGGGGTGTCGTCGGCGGGTGCGGTGACCGGGCGGGGCAGCTCGAGGCGTTCGGGGGCGTCGGCGAGGCGTTCGCGCCAGAATCCGGCGGCGGCCGCGGCGCGGCGGCGCTGCTCGCCGAGGGTCACGCTGGCCGGATGGATCGCGGCGACCGCACGGTCGGGGGCGCTGCGCAGGAAGTCGTCGAGCAGGTCGACGAACCGGTCGTGGTGGGTGCGCAGTTCGTCCTCGTCGTAGCGGTGGGGGTTGCCGCGGAAGTCGAGGAAGGTCCGGGCCGGGTCGCCGCTCTGATAGATGTTGACCAGCAGGTCCTCGACGGGACCGGAGGTCATGATGTGGAACTCGCCGCGGATGTCGCCGAGCACGATCTCCTGCCGGAACAGCATGACGTTGACCATCGGCCCGGCATAGCGGTACGGATCGCCGGCGGCGCCGGTCTCGCGGCGGATGTCCTCGAGGCTGAACCGCTGGTGTCGCAGCGCCCCGGTGAGTTCGAGCTGCACCCGCCGCACCAGGTCGGTGCGGGTGTCGCCCGGTTCGACGAAGATGTGCAGCGGCGCGGTGTTGACGAGCATGCCGCCGGAGCGGCGGGCCATCGCGGTGGTGCGGGCGAAGACCGGCAGGTTGATCATCACGTCGTCGCGGCCGGTCATCCGCGCCAGATAGCACGCGAACGCCGCGATCACCGCCGCCGTCGACGACAGTCCCGGTTCGTCGTCCACCGCGGTCAGCGCGTCGACGAGTTCGTCCGGGAGGGTGTGGCTCGACAGCAGTGACACCGCCGCGGTGGGGGCGTCGCGGTGCGCCAGGGTCGAGCCGTCCTCGAGTCCGGCGACCCGTTCGATCCAGTAGTCGCGGTCGGTGCGGTAGCGCTCGGAGGTGCGGTAGTCGCGGTCCCAGTCGTACAGGGCGCGCAGGTCGGCGGCCTTGGACGGTTCCGCTTCGCGGCCTTCGATCTCGGCGGTGTACAGCGCGGCGATGCGGTTGACCATGGTCATCGCCGCGAATCCGTCGAGGGCGACGTGGTGGATGCGGGCGTACCAGAGGAACCGGTCGTCGGCGACCTGCAGGATCGTCATGTTCACCAGCAGGTCGTTCGCCAGGTCCACCGGGGTGGCGTAGTCGGCGGTCATCCACTCGTGTGCCGCGGTCATCGGGTCGGGTGCGCCGCGGAAGTCGAGCAGCGGGATGTCGTTGCGGTCCTCGACGGTGGGGTCGACGTACTGGACGGGTTCGCCGTCGACGTCGACGACCCGCAGATAGGCGGACTGGAACTCGGCGCCGGCGCGATATCCGCAGCGTCGCAGCAGATCCAGGTCCGGGGCGCCGCGCAGATCCACATACTGCGCGATGCACACGGGTACCTCGGGCGCGAGCTGCTGCGCGAACCAGATGGCTCGTTGCGCGGACGACAGCGGGAAAGCGCCGGCCGGTATCTGCGGACGACGGTGTCGCAGCGACATGTCCCCTCCGAAAGCGATGTTGTTGGCCGTGATCGGCGTGTGTCCCCCGACATCGCGTGCAGGGGCCGATCCCGGTGCCGCGCTGGGCGTGCGGCGCCGCGATCGGACCCCCGTTCGATCGTGTGACCCCGTGTGACCGGGACCACACAACAAGCTAGACCACCGGTGCGACCGGTACGACCGGATTGCGGCGACGGCCGCACCCCCGTCCCCTGCAGAACCTCCGGCATCGCACCGATACCGCCGCAGAGCCGGTGCGGCACCGCCGGTGACCTCGGAAATCGTTCCCCCGCAGCAGATTCGTCGCGTTTCGATAACGTTTTCCCGACGGTCGGGAGGAATGTCCTGTTCGTGACCGGCGTGACGAGTGAGGTCGGCCGGGAAGCCGGATCGGGCTCGTCGGAAACGCCCCGAAACCGGATAGGTGTCCTTATTCTCGAAGCGGCCGTCACCTTCGTGCCCCCGTGCCGCGACCCGTGCGTGACCGGATCGCGACCGGATCGTCTCGTCCCGCCTGCTCGACCCGATTCGAAGGAGCCCGAGATGTTGCGTCGCCGATCCGCCCCGCTCGTCACCGCCCTGCTCGCCGCCGCCCTGCTCGCGGCCCCCGCCCAGGCCACCGCCGACACCGCCCCGCCGGGGGTGCCGCTCGACCAGCTGCGCGCGGAGGTTGCCGACTCCCCCGAGACCCTCGCCGCGCTCGAGCGGCTCGTCGCCGACTCCGGCTCGGCGAATCCGTTCGCGCCGCCGCCGAAGAACATCCCGCAGCCGTTCTCGGCGCCCGCCCCCACCGTCGGCCCGGGCTGCGGCGGCGGTTTCGTGCCGTTCGCGATGACCACCGCCTGGGTGCATCCCGGCCCGCACGGTCAGGTGCCGTTCGGGTCGATCGAGGTGTTCGTCGAACCCACCGCCGGGGCGCCGGTGGCCGCCTCGGACCTGAAGTTCGTGTGGATCAACATGGAGAACATCCGGGCCGGGGTCGCCACCCTCGACAACAACGGCGGCGGGTTGCAGTCGACGGTGATCGACAGCGGTCCCGGCGCGGTGCTCGGCGCCCTGTTCGGCTCGCTGCAGTACGCCAACGGCGCGTTCTGCCAGGTGATCTACACCATGGGGGGTTTCTTCGCCTGAGGCCTGTCACTCCCCGATCGGGTGCCGTCGGCCCGATCTGGGGCGGTCAGCGCAGTCGCTCGGCGTCGCGGGCCAGGTCGAGCAGCTCCGCGCACAGGGCGGTCAGCTCGTCGGCCGCGGCGCCCTCGGCGACCGCGGTGGCGACGTCCTCGGCGGCGCAGCGCACCCGGAACGCGCGGTCGGCGAGCGCCTCGACCTCGGCGGCGGTGAGCACCACGGAATCCTCGGGCAGCCCGGCGCGGCGGGCGCTGCTGCGCTGCTCGTAGGCGCGCTGCCGGCACGACTGGCGGCAGTACCGGCGTCGCCGGCCGGTGCCGATCTCCGGTACCGGGCGCCCGCACCACAGGCACGTGCTCGCTCGCGTGTCACGTCCGGTCACGAGCGTCACTGTACTGCCCGCCCGCACCCCCGGCGGGGCGGCGGGAACACCGCAGATGCGGGAGGGCGGGCACGGTGCGTGCGGCGCTGCGGCGGGTCGGTAGACTTGCCCTTCGGCTCCTCGGCGGGCCGCGGGAACGGAATCGGCTCCTCCGACGTTGAGCACAGTGGACGTCGAGTTCGGCGTCGATGCCGCACGGCATCGTCACCCGGGCGGAGCACACAAGGAAGGACACCACCATGGCAGATCGTGTACTGCGAGGCAGCCGACTCGGGGCGGTGAGCTACGAAACCGACCGCGACCACGATCTGGCGCCGCGGCGAATCGCGCGCTACCGCTGCGACAACGGCGAGGAATACGACGTGCCGTTCGCGGACGACGCGGAGATCCCCGGCACCTGGATCTGCAAGAACGGCCTCGAGGGCACCCTGGTCGAGGGTGCCGCACCGGAGCCGAAGAAGGTCAAGCCGCCGCGCACCCACTGGGACATGCTGCTCGAGCGTCGCTCCATCGAGGAACTCGAGGACCTGCTCAAGGAGCGCCTGGACCTGCTCAAGGCCAAGCGCCGCGGCGCCTGACACCACGCCGCCCAAACCCGTACGTGTGCCGCCCCGGACGATCGTCCGGGGCGGCACACGTCGTTACGGACCCGACGACGCCCTCCCGACGGGACGGTGGTTCCGCGAATTCGGTTGCGGCCCCGCCACGAATCGATCAATCGTCGATATCGGCCGGACGGTGCGTGCAATCATGATCGCACGCCGATCGATCATGATCGGCACGCCCGATCCACGACCTTCGCGCCGGTGTTCCGGCGGGTCGCTTGCAAGGGGGTGAGTGTCCGTGACCGACCGTCACCACACTGCGGCGGACGCACCGCCGACCCGGGCCGCCGCCGAACTGGCCGAGCTGCGCGCCGAACTCGACGACATCGACCGGGCCCTGCTCGACGGGGTCCGCGCCCGCCTCGAGGTGTGCGGACGCGTCGCCGAACTCAAGCAACGCCACGGCCTCGACGTCATGCAACCCGGCCGCATGGAGGTCGTGCACCGCCGCGCCCAGGACTACGCGCACCGGCACGGCCTGTCGGGGGATTTCGTGCGCTCGCTGTACACCCTGCTCATCGACGAGGCCTGCCGGGTCGAGGACCGCATCGTCTCCGGCGACGACGCCGCAGACCGGGTCGGCTCCGGTCGCCGCGGCGACGGCACGAACTGAGGCCCGTCGTGTCTGCGCCCCGACCGATCCGCACGCTGTTGATCGACAACTACGACTCGTTCACCTACAACCTCTACGACCTGATCACCCGCGTCAACGGCATCCCGCCGCGGGTGCTCACCAACGATCGCAGCTGGGACGAGCTCGTCGCCGAACCGTTCGACAACATCGTCATCTCCCCCGGACCGGGCCGCCCCGACCGGGCCCGGGACTTCGGGATCAGCGCCCGCGCCCTCACCGATGCCGGGGTGCCGCTGCTCGGGGTGTGCCTGGGCCATCAGGGGCTGTGCCAGCTGTTCGGCAGCGCCGTGATCACCGCCCCCGAACCGGTGCACGGCCGCACCAGCCCGATCCTGCACGACGGCACCGGCCTGTTCGCCGGGCTGCCGTCGCCGTTCGAGGCGGTGCGTTACCACTCGCTGATCGCCGACCCGGTCCCCGCGGATCTCGTCGCCACCGCCCGCACCCCGGACGGGCTGCTCATGGCCGTTGCGCACCGGCACCGCCCGCTGTGGGGGGTGCAGTTCCATCCCGAATCGATCGGCACCGCCCACGGCGCGCAACTGCTCGCCAACTTCCGCGACGCCACCCCGCCGCGCCACCCGATCACCGTCACCTCCCCCGCCGATCCGGAACCGGCGCCCGAACCGGCCCCGCGCTACGTGCTCGCCAGCCGCCAGTTGCCGCTGCACCCCGACCCGTCCGCCGTCTACGAGGCGCTCTTCGCCGCCGGACCGCACGGTTTCTGGCTCGACGGCAGCGCCGCGCTGGATCCGCGGTCGCGGTTCACCGTCCTCGGCAACGGCGCCGGACCGCGCGCCGACTACCTGACCTACCGGGTCGGGGAGGGCATCGTGCGCGAACACCGCGCCGACGGCACCGTCGAAGAACACCACCGCCCCGTCTTCGACCATCTCACCGCCCGGCTCGCCGAGCGCCGCGTCGCCGCCCGCGACGACCTGCCGTTCGGGTTCGCGCTCGGCTACGTCGGCTATCTCGGCTACGAACTCAAGGCCGACGCCGGCGCGCAGCTCGTGCACACCTCCCCCTACGCCGACGCCGCGCTGGTCTTCGCCGACCGCGCGGTCGTCGTCGACCACGACGGGCGTTGCTGCTATCTGCTCGCCCTGACCGAGGACACCGACGATCCCGAGACCCTCGCCTGGTTCGACGCGACCGCCGCGATCCTGTCGGCGCTGCCCGAACCGGCGACCGACGAACAGACCCCGGTGCCACTGATCGGCGCGGACGGTGGCCCGCAACTGCGGCTGCGGCACTCCCCCCAGCGCTATCTCGATCTGATCGCCCAGTGCCAGAACGAGATCCGCAGCGGCGAGACGTACGAGGTGTGCCTGACGAACACCGTCACCGTCGACGGCGGCATCGACCCACTGAGCACCTACCGGGTGTTGCGCCGCATCAGTCCCACCCCCTACAGTGCGCTGCTCGACTTCCCCGAGGTCGCGGTGCTCAGCGCGTCCCCGGAACGGTTCCTGCGGATCGACGCCGACGGCACCGTCGAATCGAAACCGATCAAGGGCACCCGCCCGCGCGGCCGCACCCCCGGTGAGGACGCGGCGCTGCGGGACGGACTGCAGGCCAGCGAGAAGGACCGCTCCGAGAACCTGATGATCGTCGACCTGGTGCGCAACGACCTGTCGCGGGTGTGCGTCCCCGGCTCGGTGCACGTGCCGGCGCTGTTCGCGGTGGAAACCTATGCCGCGGTGCATCAGCTGGTGTCCACGGTGCGCGGCAGGCTGCGCCCGGACGTCTCGGCGGTGGACTGTGTGCGTGCCGCCTTCCCCGGCGGGTCGATGACCGGCGCCCCGAAGCTGCGCACCATGGAGATCATCGACAAGCTCGAGGACGGCCCGCGCGGGGTGTACTCCGGGGCGATCGGGTATCTGTCGCCGACCGGCGCCGCCGACCTGTCGGTGGTCATCCGCACCCTCGTCGCCACCGCCCACGAGGTCACCTTCGGGATCGGCGGGGCGATCGTGGCGCTGTCCGATCCGGACGACGAACTCGACGAGACCCTCGTCAAGTCCGTGGTGATGCGCCGCTGCCTCGCCGCCGCCCGCGACACCACCCCGACCGACGGGGCCGGTGCCGTCGGCTCCGCGGCCGATCTCGTCGACGGGCCACCGGTGCTGCCGGGGCGGGCCGGGCCGTGACCACGCCCGGCCGGGTGGTCGTCGCCGGCGGATGCGGCGCCGTCGGCGCCCTGCTCACCGCCGCGCTGCGCGAGGCCGGCCGTGAGGTGCTCGTCGTCGACCCGGCCGCCGACCCGGCCGCACCCGGGATGCTGCGCGCGGATCTGACCGCCCCCGACACCCGCCTCGCCGCGGCGCTCGACGGCGCCGACATCGTGGTGCTCGCCGTCCCCGACGTCGTCGCCGGTGCCGCCCTGCCGGTGCTCGCGCGGCTGCTGTCCCCGCACACCCTGCTGGTGGAGACCCTGTCGGTGAAGACCCCGATCGCCGCGGCGCTGCACACCTACCGGCCCGGCGCCTCCGCGCTCGGCATCAACCCGATGTTCGCCCCCGATCTCGGGTTGCCCGGCCGGCCCGTGCTGACGGTGCGCCACCACGACGCACCGGTGGTGGCCGAGTTCGTCGCGGCGCTGCGCGCCTGGGATGCCACGGTGGTCGAGACCACCGCCGACGAGCACGACCGGATCACCGCCGCCGTGCAGGTGCTCACCCACGCCGCGATCCTCGCGTTCGGTATCGCCCTCGACCGGCTCGACGTGCCGGAGGTCGCCGCGCAGGTCGCCGCGCCCCCGCACACCGTGCTGCGGGCGCTGCTCGCCCGCGTCGCCGGTGGCACCGCCGAGGTCTACCACGACATCCAGCTCACCAACCCGTACGCCGCCACCGCCCGCCGCGCCCTCGCCGAGGCGGTCGCCGATCTCGACGCCGCCACCGACGCGCTGCCCGACTTCGCGGCGCTGCTCGACCGGGCCCGCGCCGCGCTCGGCGACGGGCAACCCGCCGCCGCGCAGCTGTGTGCGCAGCTGTTCGCGGCGCTGCCCCGCGATCCGGGTGCGGCTGGCGATCCGAGCGAGGAAAGGAGCCGGACATGAGTGCGTCCGACATCCCCGGCCCGCAGCTGCGCGCGCCGGAACTCCCGCAATACGATCCGTCCGATCCGGCGGAGAGCGCGGTGATCGCCGGGCTGACCCGCTCGTGGCCGCGCCGCGCCGCCGTGAAGAAACCCGAGGTCGACCTCGACGCGCTGTTCGAGGCGGACCGCGCCGACTATCCCGAGCAGATGCTGCCCTTCGCCGAGCATCCGCGTTATCTCGCGCTCGACGAGCAGCAGCAGGCGCGGCTGCGGGCGTGGGCGTGGATCGCGTACAACAAGAGCGTCGTCGACATCGAACAGCACGTCGTCAACCCCGGCTTCGCGTTGATCACCGAGGACGCCTTCGGCATCGACCCGTCCGACACGGTGGTCACCGGGGTGCTCCAGGCGATGGTCGACGAGCAGTACCACACCCTCATGCACCAGCAGGCCAACGTGCTCACCCGCCGTCGCCGCGGCTGGACGCTGCCGGAGTCGGTGCTGCCGCCGTGCCCGACGGTGCGCGAGCATCGCGCCGCGGTCGCGCACGCCGAGACCCCGCGGGACGCGGCGCTGGTGCAGTTGGCGTTCACCACCGTCGCGGAGACCTCGATCAGCGCCTATCTGGCGTTGCTCACCACCGACCCGGAGCTGCAACCGGTCAACCGCGCGACGGTGGCGGTGCACCGCCGCGACGAGCTGTGCCACGCCTCGCTGGCCGGTGGGCTGCTCACCGCGGTGCTCACCGAACTCGACGACACCGATCGGGTGCGGCTGCTCGACGCGCTCGGCACCGCGGTCGCGGCGTTCACCGGCGCCGACACCTCCACCTGGGCGGCGATCATCGCGCACGAGAACATCCCCGGCGGGGACGAGCTGGTCGCCGACACCATCGCCGTGACCGAGGGCCGGCCGGTGGTGCAGGACTGCAGCGCCATCCGCCGACTGTGCGCGGGCCTGGGGCTCGGGGACGAACTCGACGCCCGCTGGCCGTGGCCGCGCAGCGGCTAGCGCATCAGCCGCGCAGCGCCTGACACCTCGGCCGCGCGGGCCGGTTCAGCGGCCGAGCAGTGCCCGCAGGCGCGCGAGGCGGCTGCGCAGCCCCCACACGGTGACCCGGACGAGGGCCTCCTGCACGATGTTGCCGTTCATCTTCGACTCGCCGATCTCCCGTTCGGTGAACGTGATGGGCACCTCGGCGACGGTGAACCCGGCCTGCAGGGTGCGCCACGCGAGATCGACCTGGAAGCAGTAGCCGTGCGAGGCGATCGCGTCGAGGTCGAGCTTCTCGAGCACCTCACGGCGATAGGCGCGGTAACCGCCGGTGATGTCCTGGACCGACACCCCCAGCGCGAGACGGGAGTAGATGTTGCCGCCGCGGGAGAGCACCTCGCGATGCCACGGCCAGTTCACCACCGTGCCGCCGGGCACGTAACGCGAGCCGAGCACCAGATCGGCGCCGGCGTCGACCTTCTCGAGCAGCAGGTGCAGCTGTTCGGGGGCGTGACTGCCGTCGGCGTCCATCTCCACGAGCACCGTGTAGTCGTGCGCCAGACCCCACCGGAAACCGGCGATGTAGGCGGCGCCGAGACCGTTCTTCTCGGTGCGGTGCAGCACCGCGATGCGCTCGTCGGCGGCGGCGAGGTCGTCGGCGAGGTCACCGGTGCCGTCGGGGCTGCCGTCGTCGACGACGAGGACGTGGGTGTGCGGCAGCGCAGCGTGCAGCCGGGTGATGATCCGACCGAGGTTCTCCCGCTCGTTGTAGGTCGGAATGATCACCAGGGTGCGGGCGCTGGGTGCGCTGTCGTTCCCGGCCGGCGTCGCCGCTGCCATCAGAGGTCCTCCTTGTCGAACCGGCCACCGGCCGGTGCTCCTGCTGCGCCGGTGCTGGTGCGAGCTGCCGCACCGGCCTTCTCCCGCCGCCCCCGCACCAGGGCGAGAGCGGTGGCGGCCACGGCCGCGGCGCAGAGCACAAGCTCCGGCGCCACTCCGAGCCGACTAGCCAGCGTAACGTCTGCGCGCAAGGGCACCTGCGCCACCAGGGCATCGGGCACGAACAACGGTGTGCTCTGCTGCACCCGACCGTCCGGTTCGACGATGGCACTGACCCCGCTGGTCGCCGCGACGATCACGGCCCGGCCGTGCTCGACGGCCCGCACCCGCGACATCGCCAGCTGCTGATAGGTCATCTCGGTGTCGCCGAAGGTGGCGTTGTTCGTCGGCACCGCCAGCAGCTGCGCGCCGGCGTCGATCGAGTCGCGGAACGCCCGGTCGAAGGCCACCTCGTAACAGGTCGCCACCCCGATTTCGATGCCGCCGGCGGTGACCATGCCGTCGCCGTCGCCGGGCACGAAATGGCCGGCGCGGTCGGCGTACTCGGAGAACAACCGGAAGAACGACCGCCACGGCAGGTATTCGCCGAACGGCTGGATGATCTTCTTGTCGTGCCGCTCCCCCGGACCGGTCTGCGCGTCCCACACGATCACCGAATTGGTGGTGGTCCGGTCGTCGTTGACGAGCACCGCCCCGACAAGGATCGGTGCATCGATCGCGGCGGACGCGGCGGAGATGTCGCGAGCGGCGTCGGCGTTGCGCAGCGGGTCGATGTCCGAGGCGTTCTCCGGCCAGATCACCACATCCGGGGCCGGGGCCCGCCCGGCAGCGACGTCCTCGGCGAGTGCGAGGGTGCGGGCGACGTGGTTGTCGAGCACCGCCTTGCGTTGGGCGTTGAAGTCCAGACCCAGGCGCGGCACGCTACCCTGGATCGCCGCGACCGTCACCGTCGACGACTCGTCGGTGGTGGTGCGCACCAGCGGCCACGCCGCCGCGGCGAGCAGCGGCCCGAGCAGCGTCACCGCGACCGGCGCCGTCCAGGCCCGCGCCGGGCGGGGACGGCGGTAGGCGGTCAGGGCGAGGGCGGCGAGACCGGCACCGGTCGCGGCCACGGCGAACGACACCAGCGGGGCGCCCCCGACGACGGCGAGGGAGACGAACCCACCGTCGGGTTGCCCGAACGCCAACCGCCCCCACGGGAACCCACCGAACGGAACGCTCGAACGCAACCATTCGGTCAGGCTCCACGCCGCCGCGATCCACAACGGCGCGACCGGCAACGACCGCAGGTGCACCACCAGCGCCCCGAACAGACCGACGAAGACCGCCTCGACGGCGGCGAGCGCCAACCACGGCAACGGACCGACATAGACGCCGATCCAGGGCAGCAGCGGCACCAGGAAACCGAGGCCGGCGAGATAGCCGTAGCCGAACCCGGCGCGCCGCCGCAGCGGCACTGCAGTCAATACACCGACCAGGAGCGCGATCCCGACCGGGGCGAGGAACCACAGCGGACGCGGCGGGAACGACGCGAACAGCAACACTCCCGCGACGACGGCCAGCAGCGCGCGCAGCGCGACGACACGCACCGCCCGCGCGGTGACCTTCGCGAAGCGTCGGCCGGTCACCGCGCGTACACGACCCGGCCGCGGTGCACACTGCGCACCAGCACCGGATCGGCGGTGCCCGGTGTCAGATCCGGCAGCGGCGCCACCCGTGACCGCGGATCCGTCGACCACCGCTGCACCGAATCCTTCGGGGCGCTGACCACGAGCTCCCCGACCTCCCAGATCGCATACGACGCCGGCGCCCCCGGATCGAGGGTGCCGGCCATCCCGTCACGCACCCCACCGGCGCGCCACGCGCCGCGGGTCGCGGCGGCGAACGCCGCCCGCGGCGAGATCCCGCTGCCCTCGGTGCGGTGGTGCACCGCCGCACGCAGCATCGGCCACGGCCGCGGCGCTGTCACCGGCGCATCGGAGCCGAACGCCAACGCCAGTCCGGTCGCCGCCAGCGGCGCGAACGCGTTCAACGCCGCGGCGCGGTCGGCGCCGAGCCGCTGCGCGTACATCCCGTCCGGCCCGCCCCACAGCGCGTCGAAGCTCGGTTGCATGCTCGCGATCACCCCGTACCGCGCCAACACCTCCGCCTGCGCGACCGTCAGCGACTCGACGTGCTCGAGCCGATGCCCACGCGCGGCGAGCGCCGGTCCCCCGACCTCCGCGGCGACCGCCTCGAAGGCCGCGACCGCGGCGGTGGTCGCCGCGTCACCGATGACGTGGAAACCGGCCTGGATGCCCGCCGAGGTGCACGCCCGCACGTGCGCGGTCAGCTCGTCCTCGGTCAGATAGGTGGTGCCGCAGCAGTCCGCCAGGTCGTCGTACGGGCGGGCCAGCGCGGCGGTGTGCGAACCGATCGACCCGTCGACGAACAGATCCCCGCCCAGGGCATCGGCGCCGGTTTTCGCGAGCAGCTCCGCGGCGTCTTCGCCGGTGCGCACCGCTTGGCCCCAGTAGCCGCGCACCTGCACCGGATGGTCGGTGCCGAGCAGTTCGGTGAAGTCGTCGAGCCCGGAGATGTCGGGGCCGGCGCATTCGTGCACCGCGACGTAGCCGTGCGCGGCGAAATCGTCGAGGGCCGCCAAGCGGGCGCGGGCACGCTGCGCGGCGGTCAGCCCGTGGCGGGCGGCGCCGCGCACCGCGTGGTGCGCCGCGGCGGTCAGCGGCTGCTGCGGATCGAACCCGGCCAGCTCGTCGAGGGGTTCGGCGGCGGCCCGCAACGCGCTCGATGCCGCCGCCGAATGCGCATCGATCCGGCCGAGATAGACGAGCCGGGCCGGGGCGGCGGCATCGAGGTCGGCGGTGGTCGGCGGCGTCGGGTCGGGCCAGCGGGTCTCGTCCCAGCCGTGCCCCCAGATCACCGCGTCGTCGTGCGCATCGGCGTGTGCGCGCACCCGGCGCAGCGCGTCCTCGCGGTCGACGGCGTCGGTCAGATCCAGCCCGGTCAGGGCCAGGCCGTGGGTGGTGGTGTGCACGTGGGTGTCGACGAAACCGGGGGCGACGAACGCGCCGTGCAGGTCGACGATCTCGGCGTCCGGGTGCAGGGCGCGGCCGGGCCGGTCCTGCCCGACCCACACGACCGTGCCGTCGGTGACGGCCATCGCGGTGGCATCGGGGGCACTGGCGCTGTAGATGCGGCCGCCGACGAGAAGCTGGGTGTGCGGTGCAGGGCTCACGAGTGCCCAGTCTGCCCGGTTACCGCTCTTCGCGGCGGCGCGGGGTCTCCACGATCTCCCCTTCGAGCACGGTGCCACGGTCGTCGACCTGCTCGGTCACCGCCGGACCACCGGTCAGGTGCGGGGCGCCGCCGACGACGCTGTGATCGACGACCTGTCCGTCGACCACCACCAGCCGCTGCGCGGAGAACCCGGTGGCGCGGGCGCGTCGCGCGACCAGCGTGCGCACCACCGGCCGCAGCGCGGCGCGGGTCGGCAGCAACAACAGCATCCCGAGCACGGTGCTGACGATGCCGGGAATCAGCACCAGGGCCGCGCCGGCGCCGATGAGCGCACCGTCGGTGAGCACCCGCTCCGGGGAATTGGCGCGCGGCGCCCGGCCCCCGCGCAGTTCACCGAGGTTGCGCAGCGCGCGACGACCCAGGGCGGCGAGCACGAGATAACCGGCGGCGCTGACACCGAGGAAGATCAGCACGGTGGCCAGGGCGCCGAGGGTGGAGCCGAGCCAGGCCAGCACCGCGATCTCCGCCACGACGTAGAGCACGAACAACAACGGGTACACGGCGGGACTTCCTTCCGTCGGCGGTTTCTGTCCGGTCAACGAACGGGCCGCCGGTTTTGCTCCCGCACCCGCCCCCGGATACGGCGCGTGATCGAATGGCCGCCATGACTGCAGGTGACTGGGCGTTGCTGATGACCGCCGCGACGGCCGCCGGCTGGGTGGACGCGGTGGTCGGCGGTGGCGGGCTGATCCTGCTGCCCGCCCTGTTCCTCGTCGCCCCGCAGTTGACACCGCAGGCGGCGCTGGCGACGAACAAGCTCACCGCGATCTGTGGGACCGGCGCGGCGGTGCTGACCTTCGCGCGGCGCATCCCGCTGCGCTGGTCGCTGCTCGGCCCCGCCGCCCTGGTCGCCGCGGTGGCCGCGGCGGCGGGGGCGGCGGCGGTCTCGCTCATCGACCGGGAGGTGTTCATCCCGATCGTGATGGTGGTGCTCGTCGCGGTGGCGGTGTTCGTCACCGCCCGCCCGAAACTCGGCGCCGGCGGCACCCGCCGCCCGTCGACGCTGCGGCTGGTCACCGTCGTGATCACGGCCGCGGCGGTGATCGGCTTCTACGACGGGATCCTCGGGCCCGGCACCGGCACCTTCTTCATCATCGTGTTCGCGGCGATGCTCGGCAGCGAGTTCGTCACCTCCGCGGCCATGGCGAAGGTGCTCAACTTCGGTTCGAATCTCGGGGCGCTGGTCCTGTTCGCCGTCGGCGGGCACGTGTGGTGGGCGCTCGGGGCGGCGCTGGCGGTGTGCAATGTCGCCGGCTCGGTGCTCGGCTCCCGGATGGCGCTCGCCCGCGGCGCCGGGTTCGTGCGGGTGGTGTTGCTGGTCGTGGTGATCGCCATGGTGATCCGCCTGGGCATCGAACAGTTCGGCTGAGCCACCCGAGACGCTCGGTGCGGCAACCCCGATGCCGCACATCCCGGCGTTACCGTGGGCGGGTGAATGCGGTGGACGACGATTTTCTGGCCCTGCCGTTGCACGCCGCCGCCGACGCGGGCCTGACGGTGGCGCGGGCGGCGGGTGCGAGTCACGCCGATGTGCGGGTGCATCGGATCCGAACCGGGACGAGCACCCTGCGCGACGGCGCCCTGCAAGCGGCGGTGGACGACAGCGACTGCGGGGTGGCGGTGCGGGTGCTGCTCGACGGCACCTGGGGGTTCGCGTCGCATCCGGTGCCCGGCCCGGACGGCGCCGCCGACGCCGCGGCCCGAGCCGTCGCGGTCGCCCGCACCCTGCGCGCGTTGAACCGCGATCCGGTGCAGTGGGCCGACGAACCGGTCCACCGGGACGCGGTGTGGGTCTCGCCGTACGAGATCGACCCGTTCACCGTCCCCGCGGCCGAGCGCATCGCGGTACTCGAGGACCGTTCGCGGCGACTGCAGGACGCCGCCGGCGTCGACCACGTCGCCGCGAATCTGACCCTGGTCAAGGAACAGACCTTCTACGCCGATCTCGCCGGGTCGACGATCACCCAGCAGCGGGTGCGGATCCACTCCGACCTCGACGCGACCCGCGTCGACCGTGAGGCCGGCACCTTCGAGTCGATGCGCACCCTGGCCCCACCGACCGGCCGCGGCTGGGAGTATGTGGCCTCGGACCGGTGGTGGGACTGGAGCCGTGAGCTCGCCGAACTGCCCGAGCAGCTCGCGGAGAAGGCGCAGGCCCCGTCGGTGACGCCGGGCCGCACCGATCTGGTGATCGACCCGACGAATCTGTGGCTGACGATCCACGAATCGGTCGGGCACGCCACCGAATACGACCGCGCCATCGGCTACGAGGCCGCCTACGCCGGCACCTCCTTCGCCACCCCCGACCTGCTCGGCAGCCTGCGCTACGGTAGCGACGTCATGCACGTCACCGCCGACCGAACCGAACCGCACGGCATGGCCACCGTCGGCTACGACGACGACGGGGTCGCCGCCCAGTCCTGGGATCTCGTGAAGGACGGGGTGCTCGTCGGCTACCAGCTCGACCGGGCGTTCGCCCCGAAGCTCGGGGTGGCCCGCTCGAACGGCTGCGCCTACGCCGATTCGGCGCATCACGTGCCGATCCAGCGGATGGCGAACGTGTCGCTGCAACCCGATCCGAGCGTCGATCGCAGCACCGCCGATCTGATCGCCGGGGTCGACGACGGGCTGTACATCGTCGGTGATCGCAGCTGGTCGATCGACATGCAGCGGCACAATTTCCAGTTCACCGGGCAGCGGTTCTACCGGATCCGCGGCGGCCGCCTCGCCGGGCAGGTCCGCGATGTGGCCTATCAGGCGTCGACCACCGAGTTCTGGGGTGCCCTCGAGTCGGTCGGCGGCGCGTCGACCTGGCAGCTCGGCGGCGCGATGAACTGCGGCAAGGCGCAACCCGGGCAGGTCGCGTCCGTCTCGCACGGCTGCCCGTCGGTGCTGGTGCGCGGCGTGAACGTGCTCAACACGGTGCAGGAAGGTGGCCGATGATCCCCGGAGACCGACTCGTCGAGACCGCCCTGGCGACCTCCCCTGCCGACGAGACCATCGTGATGGTCACCGACAGTGCCGAGGCGTCGCTGCGGTGGGCCGGCAGTTCGATGACCACCAACGGCTCCGCCCGTGCCCGCGGCGCCACGATCCTCGCGATCCGCCGCACCCCCGGCGGCGCACACTGCGGGGTGGTCAGCGCCCCGATCGTCGACGCCGACGACATCGGCGCGGTGGTCGCCGCGGCGTGGGCGGCCGCGCAGCAGGCCCCGGCGGCACCGGATGCGATGCCGTTGATCGACGGCGACGACACCGACCCGCAGTGGGGCGACGAGGCTGTCGGCACCGACGTCGAGGTCTTCGCCCCGCTCCTCGACGGGCTCGCCGCCGGCTTCGACGACACCGATGCCCTCTACGGATTCGCCCACCACCAATCCACGACGATGTGGCTGGGCACCTCCACCGGGGTGCGGCGCCGCTGGGTGCAACGCGACGGGTCGCTCGAGCTCAACGGCAAACGCGGCGGCCTGACCGGGGCGAGCGCCTGGGTCGGCGCCGGCACCGTCGACTTCACCGACATCGCGATGGATCCGCTGCGCGCCGAACTGGCGCGGCGGCTGGACTGGGCCGGTACCCGCGTCGACCTGCCCGCCGGACGGTACGAGACGCTGCTGCCACCCTCGGTGGTCGCGGACCTGATGATCCCACTGTTGTGGTCCCTCGACGGGCGCGGCGCCGAGGAGGGCCGGTCGGTGTGGGCGGGGCCCGGCGGTACCCGCCTCGGCGAGCAGATCGCCGGACTGCCGGTGACATTGACGTCCGATCCGGCCGCCCCGGGATTGGGCTATGCGCCGTTCGTGGTCGCCACCGCCTCCACCGACAGTGTCTCGGTGTTCGACACCGGCATGAGCGCCTCGCGGGTCGACTGGCTCCGCGACGGCGCCCTGCACGCGCTGGCGTATCCGCGGGCCGCGGCCGCCGAATTCGGGGCCACGCCCACGGCACCGGGCGAGAATCTGCTGCTCACCGGTGGCAGCACCGCCGATGTGGACGACATGATCGCCCGCACCGAACGCGGTCTGCTGCTGACCACCGTGTGGTACCTGCGGGAGGTCGATCCGGCGGTGCTGTTGCTGACCGGCCTGACCCGCGACGGGGTGTATCTCGTCGAGGACGGGCAGGTGCGGGCGGCGGTGAACAACTTCCGGTTCAACGAATCTCCGGTCGATCTGCTCGGCCGCGCCACCGAGATCGGCGCCACCGAACGCACCCTGCCGCGGGAGTGGAAGGACTGGTTCACCCGCACCGCGATGCCGCCGGTGCGCATCCCCGACTTCCACATGTCGTCGGTCAGCGCCGCCCACTGACCTCCGGTCCGGTCGGTAGGCACCGACCGGACCGATAGGGGCTCAGAGCAGGTCGGCGAGTTCCTTGCCGATCTCCTCGGGGGTGACCGTCGGCTCGAAGCGGCGCACCACCGCACCCTGCGGGTCGACGAGGAACTTGGTGAAGTTCCACTTCACCTCGTCGGTGCCGATCGCCTCCGGGCGGGTCGTGCTCACGTGCTCGAACAGGAAACCGTGCTGCGGCCCGAAATCGCCGGGAGCCTCGGCGCGCAGGTGCCGGTAGAGCGGGTGCGCATCGTCGCCGTTGACGTCGACCTTCGCGAACACCGGGAAGGTGACGTCGAAGTTCACGCGGCAGAACTCCTGGATCTCGCTGTCGCTGCCCGGTTCCTGACCACCGAACTGGTTGCACGGGAACGCCAGGATCTGCAGGCCGCGCTCGCCGAGTTCGCGGTGCAGCGCCTCGAGCGCCTCGTACTGCGGGGTCAGGCCGCATTTGCTGGCGACGTTGACGATCAGCAGATACCGGCCGGCGAAGCGGGCGAGATCCTCGCTGCCGCCGTCGGCGGTGGCCACGGTGTACTCGTGCACGGACATGCGCTCTCCTGAACTGGGTTCGATCGGCTCGGCCCCGCAGATGAGGCCGAGATCACCACGGACCCTACGGGATCGGACGAACCCGGACGATCCGGACGCGCTCGGGTGGCGGGGTCAGTCCAGGTCACGGACGTGCCGGGCGGGACTGCCCAGATGCAGCGTGTGCGGGGCGCAGTCCTTCGTCACCAGCGAGTTCGCGCCGATCACCGCACCGGCCCCGATGCTCACGCCCGGCATGATCACCGCCCCGGAGCCGATCCACGCGCCGTCGCCGATGGTCACCGGCTCCCCCGTCAACGTCGAGGCGCGCTGTTCGGCGGTGCCCATCCGGTGGCTACTGGTGAGCACCCGCACGTGGTCGCCGAGGAACACCCGCTGTCCGACGGTGATGTCGGCGACCGTGTCGAAATAGCAACCGTGGTTGACGAACGAGCCCGCGCCGAGGGTGAGCCGGCCGAGGCCCTGTACCACCACGCGGGTGTGGATCAGGCTCGGCGGTGCGGCGTCGACACCGGCGCGGCGCAACCACTTCCAACGACTCCCGCTGGAGATCAGCGGGCTGCTCGCGAGCGCCACCGCGATCGCCTGGGACCGGTAGGTGTGAGAACGCGCCACGACGTCTACCGGCCGGCCGTGTCGGCGGGATCGAGCACACACGCCAACCCGACGGTGCCGGTGCGGCCGCGACGCACCACGCTCGCGCCCACGATGATCCGGCCGAGCAGCCCGTACTTGCGGGCGATCACCGACCGGGCGTGCGCCGAACCGTCGGCGTCGAGCACCTCCCCCGTGCCGGGCACGGCCGCCGACTTCGGGTTGCCGCGCGCGTCGCAGATCGCCAGGGACACCCGCGGATCGCGGCGCAACCGCCGCACCTTGTAGGCGTCGGCGACCGTCCACACCAGCAGCCGGTTCCCGTCGGGCGCCGCCCACACCGGGGTGTCCACCGCGCTGCCGTCCTTGCGGTAGGTGGTCAGCAGCACGAACTTGGCGGCGGCAAGGTCCGCGACGGTGGGGGTCGTCGACTCGGGCATGGCCACCACCCTACAAACCGCACGGTCTCACGGCAGCGCTCGTCCCGCCGGCG
Organism: Rhodococcus sp. BUPNP1; assembly: GCF_002215235.1. Lineage (NCBI taxonomy): Bacteria > Bacillati > Actinomycetota > Actinomycetes > Mycobacteriales > Nocardiaceae > Rhodococcus > Rhodococcus sp. BUPNP1. The sequence continues at coordinate 23,356 of NZ_NERM01000033.1, read as the reverse complement.
CCGCGTTCTACGCTGGCGGTCATGGCCGATACCGCTGTCGACGTGCACCTGCCCGCCGGGCATCTGACCTCCGCGCAGGTGCAGCTGCTCGCCGAACTCGCCCACACCCACGGCGGCGGCGAACTGCATCTGACCGCCCACGCCCAGCTGCAGGTGCGGGGTGACCACGCCGCGATCAGCGCGGCGCTCACCGCCGCCGGTCTCACCGTCGACGTGCCCACCCGCGCACGGCTTCTCGTCTCCCCGCTCAGCGGCCGCATCGGCGGACACCACGACCTGCGCGAACTCACCGTCGCGGTGCTCGCGCGCCTCGACGAGCGGCCGGTGCCGGCCGGCACCGTGTTCGGGCTCGACGACGGCACCGGCGACATCGTCGCCCTGGCCCCCACCGTCGCGGTCCTCGCCCGCCCCGACGGTCGCTACGCGGTGATCCGCGACGGCGCCGACACCGGGGTGCGCGTCGCCCCGGACGACGCCGCCGACGCGCTGCTCACCCCACCGGCCGACCCCACCGGTGACCCGGAACCGGTACCGGAGCAGCCGCGGCCACCGATCGGCTGGCTCGACCAGCCCGACGGGGCCGTCACCCTCGCCGGCGGGCTGCCCGGCGGGATCCTCCCCGCGCGACTCGCGGAATTCCTCGCCGCCGTCGACCGTCCGGTGATCGTCACCCCGTGGCGGTCGGTGCTGCTGTGCGATCTCGACGAGTGGACCGCCGAGCAGGTGGTGCGGGTGCTCGCCCCCATGGGGTTGATCTTCGACGCCGACTCCCCGCACCTGCACTGAGCCACCGCTGACCTGCACGAACGGGCGGACTTCGCGAACCGGACCGTCGCCGCCGATCCGGCCCGCCGACGGTTCGGCCGCGCCTATCGTGGACGGATGAGCGGTCCGACAGCGGAATCCGACAGCTATGACGTGATCGTCCTCGGCGCGGGCCCGGCCGGGGAGAACGCCGCCCAGTACGCCATCGCCGGCAGCGACCGCACCGCGGTGCTCGTCGAACACGAACTCGTCGGCGGCGAATGTTCCTACTGGGCGTGCATGCCCAGCAAAGCCCTGCTGCGCCCCACCCAGGTGCTCGCCACCGCCCGCAACATGCCCGGCGTCGCCGACAAGATCAGCGCCCACGGCGTCGAGGTACCGGCCGTGCTGGCCCGCCGCGACAGTTTCACCCACAATCGCGACGACAGTTCCCAGGTGGATTGGGCGAAGGGTGCGGGTATCGACGTGGTGCGCGGCCACGGCCGCCTCGACGGCGAACGCACCGTCACCGTCGCCGGCAGCGACGGGGAGCGTCGCCTGCAGGCCCGGCACGCCGTGGTCCTGGCCACCGGCACCGTCCCGTCGATCCCGGACCTGCCCGGGCTGCGCGACGCGCTGCCGTGGACCTCCCGCGATGCGACGAACCTGCTCGAGATCCCCCGCCGCGTGCTGGTCGTCGGCGGCGGTGTCGTCGCGTGCGAAACCGCCACCTGGCTGCGGCAACTCGGCGTCGAGGAACTCACCCTCGCGGTGCGCGGCGACCGCTTGCTGCCGCGTGTGGAGTCGTTCGCCGCCGAACGCGTCGCCACCCGCATGGCCCACAAGGGCCTGGATGTGCGCTACGGCACCGAGATCCGCTCGGTGCAGCGCCCGGATGTGAAGGACACCGGCGTCGGCTGCATCCACGGTGGTCCCGCCACCGTCGAACTGTCCGACGGCAGCACCGTCGAGGTCGACGAGATCGTCGTCGCCGCCGGCCGCCACCCCACCGTGGACGGACTCGGTCTCGGCAGCGTCGGCCTGACCGACGGGAAGGTGACGGTCGCCGACGATCTCACCGTCGACGGGATCGACGGTCGGTGGCTGTATGCGGTCGGGGATATCGCCGGTCGCGCCGCCCTGACCCACATGGGCAAATATCAGGCGCGGGTGTGCGGGGACGTCATCGCCGCTCGCGCCGAGAACCGCCCCACCGACGGGTCACGATTCCGGGCGAGCGCCGACCACGGGCAGGTCCCGCAGGTGATCTTCACCGTCCCGGAGATCGCCGCGGTCGGCCGCACCGCCGACCAGGCCCGCGCCGACGGCCTCGACGTCGAGGTCCTCGAGGCCGACATCGACGTCGCCGGGGCCTCGCTCGCCCGCGACGACTACGCCGGGCACGCCGCGCTCGTCGTCGACCGCGCCACCGACACCCTCGTCGGCGCGACCTTCGTCGGCCAGGAGGTCGCCGAACTCGTCCACGCCGCCACCGTCGCCCTGGTCGGGAAGGTGCCGCTGGACGCGCTGTGGCATGCGGTGCCGTCCTACCCCACCATCAGCGAGATCTGGTTGCGGTTGCTCGAATCCCGCCGCAGCTGACCGCCTCTCGCACGTGCAGTTGTTGTCGCGACACGCCGAGCCGCGACGACGGGAACTGCACGCCGACAGTCAGCGCGGCAGCCGCCGCCAGATCGCGCGCGGCAGCAGCCGCATCCCGAAGAACACCGGCCGCAGCACCGCCGGCACCCACACCTCCCCGCGCCCGCGGTGCAGCGCCCGCACCGTCGCATCGGCGACCTGCGGTGGGGTGCTCGACAACGGCGCCGGGCTCATACCTTCCGTCATCCGGCCGATCACGAAACCGGGGCGCACCAGCAGCAGCGACACCCCGCTGCCGTGCAGGGCATCCGCCAGACCGGACGCAAAACCGTCGAGTCCGGCCTTCGCAGAGCCGTAGACGTAGTTGGCGCGGCGCACCCGCCACCCGGCGACCGAGGAGAACACCACCAGCCGACCCGAGCCCTGGGCGCGCAACCGCTGGGCCAGGTCGGTGAGCAACGCGACCTGCGCGAGGTAGTCGGTGTGCACGATCGACACCGCATGCGCGGCATCGGTTTCCGCGCGGGCCTGGTCGCCGAGGATGCCGAAGGCCAGCACCGCCACATCGATCGGCCCGAAGGCGGCGATCCGGTCGAGCACCGCGGTGTGGGTGTCGAGGGCGTCGGCGTCGAACTCGACCGGGTGCACCGCCGTCGCGCCCCCTGCCTGCACGGCGGCGCATTCGTCGACCAGGTCGTCGGCGCGACGCGCGGCCAGGATCACGGTGCGGCCCGGCGCGAGGCGGGTGGCGACCTCGACGCCGATCTCGCTGCGTCCCCCGAAGATGACGACGGTTCCCTGCGCGGTGTGGTTCATGCGGCCCAGTGTCCCGGGTCGATCTCCGGGATGCAGTGTCGGGGTTCTACTGTCTGCGGGATGGACAGTGACCGCACCCCGAGCATCGACGTCTTCCTCGCCGATCTGAAGTCCCGCCGCGACCTCGCGACCGGGCACGCCGCCGAGGAGGGTTTCCCGGAGTTGGCCACCGTCCTGCTCACCGTCGCCGAACTCGACCGGCTGCTGGGCATCGTCGAGGACTACGACACCGAGATCCTCACCTACGAGGTTCTCACCGGCGCGCAGACGAAGTTCGCCCGCAAGATCCGCGCCCGCAACGAGGCGCTGCGGCAGGCCGCCGCCGACCATCCCGGTCCCCTCGCCGACAAGCTGCTCGCCCTGCTCGACGAGCGGTGAACCCGGCCGGGTCTCAGCCCGGCAGCACCGTCAATCCGTGCGGGCGCAGGTTCATCGACTCGCAGCCGTCCTCGGTGACGACGACGATGTCCTCGATCCGCGCACCCCACTCGCCGCGGAAGTAGATGCCCGGTTCGATGCTGAACGCCATGCCGGGCTGCAGGGTGTCGTCGTTGCCGGAGACGATGTACGGCTCCTCGTGCACCGACAGACCGATGCCGTGCCCGGTGCGGTGCACGAATGCCTCCCCGTAACCGGCGGCGGCGAGCAGGTTGCGGGCGGCGGCGTCGACGTCCTCGGCACGCACCCCGGGCCGCACCGCATCCACCGCGGTTTGCTGTGCCTTCTCGAGCACCGCGATCTTCGTCGCGACCTCCGGGTCCGGTTCGCCGATGCTGTAGGTGCGGGTCGAATCCGAGTAGTAGCCCGGTTCGACGGGACCACCGATGTCGATGACGACGATGTCGCCGGATTCGATGACCCGGTCGGACACCTCGTGGTGCGGGTCGGCGCCGTGCTGGCCGGAACCGACGATGACGAACGCCGCCGCGGTGTGGCCTTCTTCGAGGATCGCGGCGGTGATGTCCGCGGCCACCTCGGCTTCGGTGCGCCCGGCGCGCAACCATTCACCCATGCGGGCGTGCACCCGGTCGATGGCGGCACCGGCGCGGCGCAACGCCTCGACCTCGTCGGCGTCCTTGACCATCCGCAGCTGCCGGATCACCGACGTCGCCAGGGACGGGGAGCTGCCGAACCGGGCGGTCAGCGGCACCAGGTGCAGCGCCGGCATCGCCTCGGCCACCGCGAACGCCCCCGCCGTCGCGACGAGGTCGCGCACGAGCGCGTAGGGATCCTGGCCGTCCACCCAGTCCCGCACCGGCAGACCGAGCTCACCGATCGCGGAGTCGTTCAGCGACGCCAACTCCAGCCGCGGCACCACCACGGTGGCGCCGGAGCCGTCGGTGGGGATCACCAGGCAGGTCAGGCGCTCGAACGACTCGGCGCGCGAGCCGGTGAGATACCGCAGGTCCGGTCCGGGGGTGATGAGCAGCGCATCGAAGCCGGCGGCGGCACCGAGTTCGGCGGCGCGGGCCAGACGGGCCGCGTAACGGTCGGCGGGGAATCGGGTGGCGGCAGTGGTCATGTCTTCGAGCCTAGTGGCCGCGGCCGGATGGCAGGATGTGGTCCGTGACCGCACCGGAGAACTCCACGCCCGCACCGGACCCCACGTTGATGCTGCTCGACGGCGCGAGCCTGTGGTTCCGTGCTTTCCATGCCATCCCGGAGAAGGTCACCGCCCCCGACGGCAGCCCGGTCAACGCGGTGCGTGGCTTCGTGGACATGGTGGCCGCGCTGATCCGCACCCACCGTCCCACCCGGCTGGTGGTGTGCCTGGATCTGGATTGGCGCCCGGCCTTCCGGGTCGCGGCGATCCCCAGCTACAAGGCGCACCGGGTCGCCGCCGGGTCCGACGGCACCGTCGAGGAGGTCCCGCCCGCGCTGCTGCCGCAGGTGCCGGTGATCCTCGAGGTGCTCGCCGCCGCCGGCATCGCCACCGGCGGCGCGGCCGGTTTCGAGGCCGACGACGTGCTCGGCACCCTCGCCGCCCGCGAGACCACCGACCGGGTGATCGTGGTCAGCGGCGACCGCGACCTGCTGCAAGTCGTCACCGACAGCCCGGTGCCGGTGCGGGTGCTCTACGCCGGGCGCGGCCTGGCCAAGGCGGAGTTGTTCGATCCGGCGCTGGTCGCCGAACGCTACGGGGTGCCCGCCGAGCGGGCCGGCGCCGCCTACGCCGAACTCGCGGCGCTGCGCGGCGACCCGTCGGATGGGCTGCCCGGCGTCAAGGGCGTCGGGGAGAAGACCGCGGCGTCGTTGCTGCAGCAGTACGGCTCCCTCGACGCGGTGCGCGCGGCGGCGCTCGACGAGTCGACGTCGATGGCGAAGGGCATGCGGGTCAAACTCGCCGCCGCGGCGGACTATCTGGATGCGGCGCTGCCGGTGGTGCGGGTCGCCACCGACGCCGACGTGGACCTGTCCCGCTCGGACGTGTTGCCGGCGGCACCGGCCGATCCGGAGCAGCTCACCGCGCTGGCGCAGCGGTGGGGTCTGGAACGGCCGGTGTCCGCGCTGGTCGCGGCCCTGGCCGACCGCTGACCGGTCCCGGTCAGTTGGGGCGGCCGACCTCGTAGGTGCCGTTGTCGTCGGTGACGGTGACGGTCACCTCCCGGAACTGGCCGTCGACGGTGACCGCGCAGGTGAAGCTGTGCCCGGCCTCGACCTTCTGGTCGCTGGGGCACTGCACGTCGCCGACCTGCCCGGCCCCGTAGGACTCGGTGAGCACCTTCGCGATGCCGGCCTGGGTGGATTCGGTGTCGAGGACCTTCCCGCCGAACATCGTCGCGGCGAGGATCCCGACGATGGCGAGCACCACGACGAGTCCGACGCCGCCGAGGATCCACGGCAACTTCGACTTCCCTGTCTGCGAGCCGTTCTGCTGCGGTGTGCCGGGCTGCTGCCAGGTGTTCGCGGGCGCTCCCCAGGGCTGCGTCCCGGCGGGCTGCTGCCCACCCCACCCGGGGCCGGGTTGTGCCGGCTGCTGACCGGGCGCACCCCACGGCTGTGCTCCCGGCTGCTGGGCCCAGCCCGGTGCCTGCCCCGGTGCCTGTTGACCGGGTGCCTGCTGTCCCCAGCCGGGCGCGGGTGGCTGCGGGGCCGGACCCCACCCCTGGTGCGGTGCACCGGTCGGCGCACCCCACGGATTCTGGTGCCCGGGGTTGGGCTGCCCGGGAGTCTGCTGCCCGGCGGGCGGCGCCCACCCGGGCTGCGGGGCGTTCCCACCCGCACCGGTGTCGGGTTGCCACGGCGACTGCCCGGCGGGTGACTGCCCCCAGCCGGTGCCGCTGCCCTGCCCCCACTGCTGCTGTTGTTGGCCGGCGGGCGGCGCCCACGGTGATCCGGGCTGCTCACCGCCCCCGGAGGTCGGGTTCGGTGCCCATGGATCCGTCGATTCCGGCGGCCTCTGCCCCGGCGAGTCCTGCGGTTCGTTCGGCCCGGTCATCGTCGTCTCCACTCACCCTTCCCGTTGTGTGCCCATACGGTAGCGTCCACCCGCCGCGCGGGCATCCACGCCTACCGGGCGTCCCGGACACCCCGCAGGGGCCGGGTCATTCGGCGGTGGGATCGACGGCGACGACCCCGCGACGCACCGCCCCGACCGCCTTGCCGGCGGTGCAGGCGAGCTCCGGATCGTCCGCGCAGGTGCGGATCTGGTCGAGCAGATCGATCAGCTGCCGACACCACCGCACGAAATCCCCGGGCGAGAGTTCCTTGCCGGCCGCCTCCGCGGCGACGAGCGCCTCGGTCAGCGACGCGGTGGACGCCCAGGTGTAGGCGGCGGTGACGAAACCCAGATCCGGTTCGCGGGTCGGGGGCAGCCGGTGCCGGATCTCGTCGGCCCGCAAGCCGTCGCAGATCCGGGTGGTCTCGGCCAGCGCGTGCCGGATCGGGCCGGTCGGCCCGACGACGGTGACCGGCTCGTCGGTGCGCGATTCGTAGATCACCGCCGAGGCGACCGCGGCGAGTTCGGCGGCGGACAGTCCCGCCCACGCGCGCCGACGCACGCATTCGGCGACCAGCAGATCCGATTCGGTGTAGATGCGGGCGAGCCTCCCCCCCGCCTCGGTGGTCGCCGGGTCGTCGCCCTCGGTGAGATAGCCGCGTTCGGTGAGCAGTGCGACGATCCGCTCGAAGGTGCGCGCCAGCGAATCCGTCGCCGCGGAGGCCTTGCGGCGCTGCTGCTGGGTTTCGCGCAGCAACCGGTGGTAGCGCTCCCCGGCCCGCGCCAGCGAATCCAGATCGGGATGCTTGCGGGCCGGGTGATGCTTGAGCTCGCGGCGCAACGCGTCGATCTCGCGGGTGTCACCCTTGGACTTGTTGCGCTTGGGACGGCGCGGCGGCACGAGGCCCTTCGACCGCAACGCCGAGGCGATGTCGCGGCGCCCGCGGCCGGTGCGGTGATCGACGTGCCGCGGCAGCCGCAGCGTGCCCAGCACCGTCGCCGGGGTCGGAAAGTTCCCGGCGGAGAGGCGACCGGACCAGGCGTCGGCGGTGACGACCTGCGGCCGCGGATCACCGGCGTCGGTGTCCGGCAGCACCACCACGGCCAGGCCGGTGTGTTTACCGGCGGGCACGGCGATGATGTCGCCGCGCCGCAGGGTCACCAGGGACGCCACCGCCGCGGCCCGGCGATCCTGCTTGCCGCGCCGCTCGTGGGCGCGTTCGGCGTCGGTCAGCTCCGCGCGCAACCGCAGATAGTCGAGGATCTCGCTGCCCTCACCGCCGAGCTGGTCGCGCAGCTGCGCGAGGGTAGCCTCGTTGCGGTCGATGCCGCGTTTGAGACCGACCACCGACTTGTCGGCCTGGAACTGGGCGAAGGACATCTCCAGCAGCGCCCGCGACCGCTCCACCCCGACGGCGTCGATGAGGTTGACCGCCATGTTGTAGGACGGGCGGAACGAACTCCGCAGCGGGAAGGTGCGGGTGGAGGCGAGCCCGGCGACCGAGGCCGGTTCGATGCCCGGCTGCCACAGCACCACCGCGTGACCCTCGACGTCGATGCCGCGCCGCCCGGCCCGGCCGGTCAGCTGCGTGTACTCGCCGGGGGTCAGCTCGGCGTGGGTGTCGCCATTGAACTTGACGAGCTTCTCGAGCACCACGGTGCGGGCCGGCATGTTGATGCCCAGCGCGAGGGTCTCGGTGGCGAACACCGCCCGCACCAGCCCGCGGACGAAGAGTTCTTCGACGGTGTGCCGGAAGGCCGGCAGCATGCCCGCGTGGTGGGCGGCGATGCCGCGTTCGAGGGCGGTGCGCCACGATGCGTAGCCGAGGACCTCGAGGTCGCCGCGCGGCAGATCCCGGGTGTGTTCGTCGACGATCCGGCGGATCTCGGCGGCTTCGGTGTCGTCGGTCAGGTGCAGACCCGAGCGCAGGCACTGCTGCACGGCGGCGTCGCAGCCGGCGCGGCTGAACACGAAGGTGATGGCCGGCAGCAGACCGTCGCGGTCGAGGCGGACGATGACCTCCGGGCGCGGCGGCGGCCGGAAACGGGGTCCGCGTTCACCCCAGCGGTCCATCCCGGACAGGCTCTGCCGTTGCCGCACCGCCGACGCCAGTTCCGGGTTGACGACGATGTCGCGGCCCCGGCGGGTCGGGGCGGTGTCGGTGTCGGCGCGGCGGTCGAACAGGTCGTAGATGCGGGAGCCGAGCATCATGTGCTGGTGCAGCGGGATGGGCCGCACCTCGTCGACGACGACGGTGGTGTCGCCGCGCACCGTGGTCATCCAGTCACCGAACTCCTCGGCGTTCGACACCGTCGCCGACAGCGACGCCAGCCGCACGTCCTCGGGCAGGTGCAGGATGACCTCTTCCCACACCGCGCCGCGGAAGCGGTCGGCGAGGAAGTGCACCTCGTCCATCACCACGTGGGTGAGGCCGATCAGGGCGGTGGACGACGCGTAGATCATGTTGCGCAGCACCTCGGTGGTCATCACCACCACCGGCGCATCGGAGTTGATGGACTGGTCGCCGGTGAGCAGACCCACCGCGTCGCGGCCGTGCCGGGCACACAGGTCGGCGTATTTCTGGTTGCTCAGCGCCTTGATCGGGGTGGTGTAGAAGCATTTGGAACCGCCTTGCAGTGCCAGATACACCGCGAACTCACCGACGACGGTCTTGCCGGCGCCGGTGGGGGCGCACACCAGCACCGAATGCCCGTTCTCGAGGGCGCGGCACGCCTCGATCTGGAACGGGTCGAGCGGGAACCCGAGGCCGGTGCCGAACTCCGCGAGCTGCGGGGTGGGGACGAGCGGCGCGGTGCCGGTCCCGTCGTCACCGGCAGGGCCGGGAGTGGGGTCGCCGGTCACAGGGTGTCGGAGTAGTCGGTGCGGGCCGGATCGGTGGGCGCTGCCGGCTCCACCGGGCTCGGGGCGGGGATCGTCGAACCCTCGTCGTCGTCGAGATCGGCCCAGCCCTCGGCGCGGGCCTTGCGGGCGCGGCGCCGGTCGGTCAGCCGGGCGATCTGGATGGCGAACTCCACGAGCAGCGTCAGCGCCAACGCCAGGGCGAGCATGGAGAACGGATCCTGGCCGGGGGTGGCGATGGCGGCGAAGACGAACACCGCCATGATCAGCCCGCGCCGCCACGCCTTGAGCTTGGCGTAGGGCAGCACCCCGACGCCGTTGAGCGCGACGATCACCAGCGGGATCTCGAAGGACACCCCGAAGATCACCAGCAGGTTGATGAGGAAGCCGAAGTATTCGGCGCCCGACAGGGCGGTGACCTGCACGTCGTTGCCGACCGTGAGCAGGAACGACAACGCGTGGGAGATCACCAGATAGGCCAGCACCGCGCCGGTGACGAACAGCGCCGCCCCGCAGGTGACGAAGCCGATCGCGTAGCGGCGTTCCTTGCGGTACAGGCCGGGGGTGACGAACGCCCACAGTTGGTACAGCCAGATCGGGCACGCCATGACGATGCCCGCCGTGGCGGCGACCTTCAGGCGCAGCATGAACTGCTCGAACGGACCGGTGGCGAGCAGACGGCACGCCCCGTCGCTGCTCAGGTCGGCGCGGACCGAGGCGGGCAGGTCGCAGTAGGGGCCGCGCAGGATCTCCCCGAGACTTTCGAGGCCGAACAGGCTGCGGCTGTACCAGACGAAACCGAGGATGGTGGTGAGCACGATCGCAGCGAGAGCGATCAGCAGACGCGTGCGCAATTCGTAGAGGTGCTCGACCAGCGACATGGTGCCGTCGGGATTGGTCTTGCGCCGGCTTCGGCGCGGATCGAACGGGATGCGCACGGTGCGGTTCTCAGCTCCTGTCGAGACCACCGGCGTGCGGGCGTGCCGGGGTCAGCGGAACGCCGGGACACCCGCGGTGGGCGCCCCGGCAGGATGAACGTCGGTCAGGCAGACCGCGGTTCGGTGTGCGTGTTCGGCGCGGCGGGATCGGTCGTCGGCTGCGCGGCCGGCAACGGATTCGGCGCCGGCTGCTGCGGCGTGGACGCCCGGGCGTCGTCGTTCTGCATCTCCTTGACCTCGCTCTTGAAGATCCGGAGCGAACGACCGAGACCGCGCGCGGCGTCGGGCAGCTTCTTCGAACCGAAGAGAATCACGACCACCAGCGCCACGATGGCCCAGTGCCAGGGGCTCATTGCACCCATTTACAACAACCTCCACTGATCGGCTCCGATCGATGCTACCGGACCTCGAGCACACACCGAGGCCTCGCGCCGGTGTATCCACCCACAATTTGCAGAGGGTTCACACAGATGTTTCACAACTCTCGCCGTCAGGGTGTCGGCCCCGCACCGCGGCTCGCGTTCTCCCCGTCGAGCTCGGCGTAGGCCGCCAGCGCCGCCTCGGCCCGCGCCCGCACCGCCGCCCGCAACTCGGGAGGGTCGAGCACCTGCACCCCGGCGCCGAGACCGACGAGCAACCGCGCCATCCACCCCGGCGACGCGTACCGCATCGACGCCTCACAACTGCCGTCGGGCAGCACCTGCACGTCGGTGAGCGGGTAGTAGTCGAGCAGCCAGGTGTACGAGGGGGCGATGCGCAACCGCGCGGCGGGCAGCGACGGGTCGCCCTCGAACAGTTCGAGGTGCTCGTCGTCGGTGATCGCCCGGTGCGGCGGTCGCGCCGGCTCGTCGAGCACGGTGGCGGCGTCGATGCGGTCGAAGCGGAACAGCCGCACCCCCTCGGCGCTGCGGCACCAGGCCTGCAGGTAGGCGTGTTCGTCGATGATGACGATGCGGATCGGGTCGACGTCGCGTTCGGAGACGGTGTCGCGGGAGGCCGAATAGTAGGTCAGGTGCACGGCCCGCCCGTCGCGCACCGCGGCCCGCACCTGTCCGGCGGCATCCGAGTCCCCGGCCGCCTCCGGATCCGGCTCGACAGTCGCCGCGGTGGCGGTGTCAGTGGTGGTGTCGGCGGGCAGCGCGGCGGTCCCGGCGGCCGCCTCGATCTTCGCGATCGCCGACTGCGCCGCGGACGGGTCGACGACACCGGGCATCTCCTGCAGTGACCGCAGCGCCACGAGCAGCGCGGTGGCCTCGGTGGAGGTCAACCGCAGGGGGCGTTCGATGCCGGCGGTGAAGGTCACCACGATGCTGTCCTCGGAGAACGACAGGTCGATCAGGTCGCCGGGCCCGTAGCCGGGCAGCCCGCACACCCACAGCTGGTTCAGATCGTCCATCACCTGCTTCGGGGTGACCCCGAGATCGCGGGCGGCCTCGGCCGCGCTGATCCCCGGGTGCGCCAGGAAGTAGGGCACGAGATTGAGCAGTCGTCCCAGTCGCGCCGACAGTCGTGTGCTCATCGCTCCTCCTCCCCCGCATCCGTGGTTGCCTGTTCGAGGATGCGGTGCACCTCGGCCCGCAACTCCGGTGGGTCGAGCACCAACGCGTCCGCGCCCTGCCCGGCGACGATCCGGGCGATCCATTCCCACGAGCGCACCGGCACCTCGAGTTCCACCCCGTCGCGGTCGCCGATCCGCCGGGCCGCGCCGGCCTGTCCGAGCCGGCGCAGCTCCCAGGCGCGCCCGTCGGCCACCCACAGCCGCGCCGATCCGCTGACCTCCGCCGGGGAGGTCGCGGCGAGCACGCGCCCCCGCAGATCCACGCCCTCCGGGATCTGCACCGCCCCCTCGGGGCCGATCGCGGTGATCTCGTCGCCGATGCGCGAGAGCCGGAAGGTGCGCACCGCGTCGCGGTCGCGGTCGTGTCCGACGAGATACCAGCGGCCGTGCACGGTGACCACACCCCACGGTTCGACGGTGCGCGTCGACCACGGCTCGGTGGGGGAACTGCGGTGGGTGAACCGCACCGCGCGGCGCGCATCGATCGCGGCGAGCAACGCCGTCAACGCCGGCTCGGAACCGCGGGCGCGCGGCGGCAGCGGCGCCACCACTTCCCCACCGTCGGAGTCGACACGGATCCCGGCGGCACGCAGCTTGAGCACCGCGCCCTGCGCGGCGGCGGTCAGCTCCGGCGATTCCCACAGCGCCGCGGCGACGGCCACGGCGGCGGTCTCCTCGCGGGTGAGGTCGATCTCGGGCAGTTCGTAGGCGTCGCGGTTGATGCGGTAGCCCTCCACCGTCGACGACCGCGACGGCCGGCCCGTCTCGAGGGGCACCCCGAGATCGCGCAGTTCGTTCTTGTCCCGCTCGAACATGCGGCTGAACGCCTCGTCGCTCGCGCATTCGGAGTAGCCGGCCACCGAGGCACGGATCTTCTCCGCGGTCACAAACTGTCGGGTGGACAGCAGCGCGATGACCAGGTTCACCAGCCGTTCGACTTTCGAGATCGCCACGCGCCAACCCTAGTGCCCGCACGCCGCCGGCACCGCATCACCGTCCATCGGATCGGACCGTCCGGTCCGATCCGACGGCCAGCGGTACTCACATGGAGGCGATGAGCCGTTCGACGCGTTCGTCCACCGACCGGAACGGGTCCTTGCACAACACGGTGCGCTGCGCCTGATCGTTGAGCTTCAGATGCACCCAGTCGACGGTGAAATCGCGGCCCGCGGCCTGCGCGGCGGCGATGAAATCCCCGCGCAGCTTCGCCCGGGTGGTCTGCGGTGGGGTGTTCACCGCCGCGTCGACGGACTCGTCGTCGGTCGCCCGCGCCGCCAGACCCTTGCGCTGCAGCAGGTCGAACACACCGCGGCCGCGTTTGATGTCGTGATAGGCCAGGTCGAGCTGCGCGATCTTCGGATCCGACAGCTCCATGTTGTAGCGGTCCTGGTAGCGCTGGAACAGCTTGCGCTTGATCACCCAGTCGATCTCGGTGTCGACCTTCGCGAAGTCCTGCGATTCGACGGCGTCGAGGACGCGGCCCCACAGGTCCACCACCTGCGCGACGTGCGGGTCGGGTTCGCGCTGGTGCAGATATTCCACCGCCCGCGCGTGGTATTCGCGCTGGATGTCCAGCGCGCTGGCCTGCCGGCCGCCGGCCAGGCGCACCGGGCGTCGGCCCGTCAGGTCGTGGGAGACCTCGCGGATGGCGCGGATCGGGTTGTCGAGCGCGAAGTCCCGGAACGGCACCCCGGCCTCGATCATCTCGAGCACCAGCGCCGCCGACCCCACCTTGAGCATGGTGGTGGTCTCGGACATGTTCGAGTCCCCGACGATCACGTGCAGGCGCCGGTACTTCTCGGCGTCGGCGTGCGGCTCGTCGCGGGTGTTGATGATCGGCCGCGACCGGGTGGTCGCCGACGAGACACCCTCCCAGATGTGCTCGGCGCGTTGCGACAGGCAGAAGGTGGCGGCCTTGGGGGTCTGCAGCACCTTCCCGGCGCCGCAGATCAACTGGCGGGTCACCAGGAACGGCAGCAGCACATCGGAGATGCGGGAGAACTCGCCGACACGGGCGACGAGATAGTTCTCGTGGCAGCCGTAGGAGTTGCCCGCCGAGTCGGTGTTGTTCTTGAACAGGAAGATGTCGCCGCCGATGCCCTCCTCGGCGAGACGCTGCTCGGCGTCGATGAGCAGTTCCTCGAGGACCCGCTCACCGGCATGATCGTGCTCGACGAGCTGGAGCAGGTCGTCGCACTCGGCGGTGGCGTACTCGGGGTGCGAACCGACATCGAGATACAGTCGCGCCCCGTTCCGCAGGAAGACGTTCGAACTGCGCCCCCAGGACACCACCCGGCGGAACAGATAGCGGGCCACCTCGTCGGGGCTCAACCGACGATGCCCGTGGAAGGTACACGTGACGCCGAACTCCGTCTCGATACCCATGATTCGTCGCTGCACACCTCGACAGTACCGCGCGAACCCGACCCCCATGGGTCGCAACGACATCTACGGTCGAGGTGTGATCGTTCCCGAGCGTTACCGCACCGCCGACCGGGCCCTGTTCGAGCGCACCGGGGCGCTGCGCGCGTCCCCCGCCGACCCGCTGCTGCGCGATCTCGGGCGGGCCGCCAACCACAGTGTGCTGTGGGTGGCGTGCGCCGCGGTGTGCGCCGCTGTCGGTGGTCACGCCCGCCGCGGTGCGGTGCGGGGTCTGCTGTCGGTGGCCGGGGCCAGCGCCCTGACCAACGGGCTGCTCAAACCGCTGTTGCCGCGCCGCCGGCCCCCGGCGCGCACCGACCCGAAGTTTCGGCGCCGCAGTGTGCCGATCCCCCGCTCGTCGTCGTTCCCGTCCGGGCACGCCGCGTCGGCGGCGGCGTTCGCGACCGGGGTGGCGCTCGAATCCCCTGCGGCCGGGGCGGTCCTGGCGCCGCTGGCCGCGGCGGTGGCCTATTCGCGGGTGCACACCGGCGTGCACTGGCCCGGCGACGTCGTCGTCGGCGCCGCCGTGGGGGCGACGGTGGCGTGGTCGACGCGCCGCTGGTGGGCGGTGCGCAGCCGCGAACCGGCGACCGTGCAGGTCGCGGCCGCCGCGCCCGCCCTGCCCGGCGGCGACGGGATGCTGTTGGTGGTCAACCGCGACGCCGGGACCGCCGAGGAGATCGCCGCGGCGGTCACCGCCGCGCTGCCGGGGGTGCGGCGCGTCGATCTGGATCCCGACGGCGATCCGGCGGAGCAGCTGGAACGTCTGCTGACCGAACATCGGCCGCAGGCGGTGGGGGTGTGCGGCGGGGACGGCACGGTCGCGGCGGTGCTCGACGTCGCCGTCGACGCGCGGCTGCCGGTGGCGGTGTTCCCCGGCGGCACCCTCAACCATTTCGCGCTCGACCTCGGCGTGGTGGACCTGGAGGAGACGGTGCGGGCGGTCACCGCCGGGCAGGCGGTGGCCGTCGGGCTCGGTCAGGTCACGGTGACCGGGCCGGACGGGCGCACGGTGCGGCGGTTCGTCAACACCGCCAGCCTCGGCGGCTATCCGGATGCGGTGCGGTTGCGGGAGCACTGGGAACCGCGGATCGGCAAGTGGCCGGCGGCGGGCCTGGCGATGCTCGCGGTGCTGCGCACGGCGAGCCCGATGCCCGTGCGGATCGACGGGGCGGGGCGGGCGGTGTGGTTGCTGTTCGTCGGCAACGGCCACTACACCCCGGCGGATCAGGTGCCGATGTCCCGCGCCCATCTGGATCGGGGCACCCTCGACGTGCGGTATCTGCCCGCGGAGAGTCGGTTCTCGCGGCTACGCCTGCTGCTCGCTGCGGCGACCGGCACCCTCGGCGCGTCACCGATGTATCGGCAGCGGCACATCCCGGGCCTGTCGGTGGAGGTCATCGGGGATCCGGTGGCGTTGGCCACCGACGGGGAGGTCCTCGCCGACGGCACCGGTTTCGACTTCGAGGTGGTGCCGTCGGCGTTGACGGTCTATCGGCTCGCGGCGGATCAGCCCGCGTCGGGACCGGACCCGGTCTCCGAGCCGGTCGCGGTCTCGGACCCCGACTCCGGGGCCGGACCGGCGGGCGCCTCCGACGGCGCCGCCTGAGCAGACCCGGTGCTGGGCAGCAGCGCGTCGAGCGCCACCCCCGAGATACGCCGGAAGGCGCGGCGCGGCCGCTGCTTCTCGAGCACCGCGACCTCGAGTTCCCCGCGGCCGAGCACCCGCGGTGCCGCATCGGCGGTGGCGGGCTGCTGCAGCGCGGTCACCGCCACGGCGACCGCCTCGTCGAGCGGCAGACCCGCCGTGTACGACGAGCGCAGCGCGGTGACGATCGGTTCGGTGTTGCCGCCCATCACCACGAACTGCGGTTCGTCGACGATCGACCCGTCGTAGGTGATGCGGTACAGCTGCGGGCCGTCCTCGGTGTCGGCGCGCCCGACCTCGGCGACGCAGATCTCCACCTCGTACGGCTTGGGCTGCTCGGTGAAGATCGTGCCGAGGGTCTGCGCGTAGGCGTTCGCCAGCGCCCGCCCGGTCACGTCCCGCCGGTCGTAGGAGTAGCCGCGCATGTCGGCGTGCATGATCCCGGCGCGCCGCAGATTCTCGAACTCGTTGTACTTGCCGACGGCGGCGAAACCGACCCGGTCGTACAGTTCGCTGATCTTGTGCAGCGCCTTCGACGGATTCTCCGCCACCAGCAGCACACCGTCGGCGTAGGTCAACGCGATCACCGACCGGCCCCGGGCGATGCCCTTACGGGCCAGCTCCGAGCGATCGCGCATGATCTGCTCGGCGGACGCATAGTACGGAAGTGTCACCGGGCATCTCCTGCGGTGCGGTCGGCCACGATGGTGCGGGCCAGCTCGGACAGGGTTTCCTCCGCGACGGCCACGGCCCCGGCCGCGGTAATCACCACCGCCGTCGGGTAGATCCCGCGGGTGGTGTCGGGACCACCGGTGGCGGTGTCGTCGTCGGCCGCGTCGTACAGCGCCTCGACGGCGCTGCGCAGCGCGCTCTGCTCGTCGGCGTCGGCGCGGTAGAGCTTCTTGAGCGACGAGCGGGCGAACAACGATCCGGAGCCGACCGCGTGGTAGCCGGCGCGCTCTTCGTAGCGGCCCCCGACCACGTCGTAGGACACGATCCGCCCGGCGCGGTGCGCATCGGACGCGTCGAGGTCGAAACCGACCAGCAACGGCACCACGGCCAGGCCCTGCATGGCCGCACCGAGATTGCCGCGCACCATCGACGAGAGCCGATTGGCCTTGCCGTCGAAGGTCAGCGGCACACCTTCGATCTTCTCGTAGTGCTCGAGTTCGACCGCGAACAGTCGCACGAGCTCGATCGCCAGGCCCGCGGTGCCGGCGATGCCGGCCGCCGAATAGTTGTCGGTGATGAACACCTTGTCGACGTCGCGGGAGGCGATCAGGTTGCCCATGGTCGCGCGCCGGTCGCCGGCGATGAGCACACCCCCGTCGAAGGTCAGCGCCACGATGGTGGTGCCGTGCGGGGCGAGGTCCACGTGGTCACCTCGTTCGAACCGGAACCGGTTCTCCGGCAGCATCTCCGGGGCGTGCATCCGCAGGTGGTCGGAGAACGACGACAAGGGCGACGCGAGGTGCAGCTTCGGCTGCACCTCGCGGTAGGGAAGAGAGGATCGTTCGGCTGTCACTGGCCACCTTTCTGCACATATGCCCGCACGAAGTCCTCCGCGTTCTCCTCGAGCACGTCGTCGATCTCGTCGAGAAGATCGTCGGTGTCCGAGGCGAGCTTCTCGCGACGCTCCTGACCGGCACCGCCGTCACCGACGACCTCGTCGTCGTCTCCGCCGCCACCGCGTGTGGTCTGCTCCTGTGCCATAGCCGCCGACCTCCTCCTGTACTCGGCGCGGAACCGTCACCGGTCGACGATCGGTGTGGTCACCGCTGCTTCGAACTCCTACCCTACCCAGCGAAGCGGTCCACCGGTGGCGACACGCGTACTCGCGACCTGTGATCCGGCCACCGCACCCCTGCCGGGCGGGTGGTCAGTGGGTGAGCTGATCGACCAACTCCGCCGCCGACTGCGCCGTCTCGAGCAGCTCCCCGACATGCGCGCGGCTGCCACGCAGTGGTTCGAGCGTCGGGATGCGCACCAGCGACTCGCGACCGAGATCGAAGATCACCGAATCCCAGCTCGCCGCCGCGATATCGGCACCGAAACGGCGCAGGCACTCGCCGCGGAAGTAGGCGCGGGTGTCCGACGGCGGGGTGTGCACCGCATCGAGGACCTGCTGCTCGGACACCAGCCGCTGCATCGACCCGCGGGCCACGAGCCGGTTGTACAGGCCCTTGTCCAGGCGCACATCCGAGTACTGCAGGTCGACCATGTGCAGGCGCGGCGCCGACCAGGACAGCCCCTCGCGGTTACGGAAGCCCTCGAGCAACCGCAGCTTCGCGGGCCAGTCCAGCAGGTCGGCGCATTCCATCGGGTCGCGTTCGAGCAGGTCGAGCACCATCGCCCACTTGTCGAGGATGTCGAGGATCCGCTTGTCCTCGGTGCCGTCGTGGAACTTCGCGACCCGCTCGTGGTAGATCCGCTGCAGCGCCAGGCCCGTCAGCTCCCGGCCGTCGGCGAGCGCGACGGTCTTGCGCAGCGACGGGTCGTGGCTGATGTGGTGCACCGCGGTGACCGGGCGGGCGAGCTGCAGATCGGACAGGTCGATGCCGGCCTCGATCAGGTCGAGCACCAGCGCGGTGGTGCCGACCTTGAGGTAGGTGGACATCTCCGCCAGATTCGCGTCGCCGATGATCACGTGCAGGCGCCGGTACTTGTCGGCGTCGGCGTGTGGTTCGTCGCGGGTGTTGATGATGCCGCGCTTGAGGGTGGTCTCGAGACCGACCTCGACCTCGATGTAGTCGGCGCGCTGCGAGAGCTGGAAACCGGGCTCGTCACCGGACTGGCCGATGCCGACGCGCCCGGAGCCGGTGATGACCTGCCGGGAGACGAAGAACGGGGTCAGGCCCGCGACCACCGCGGAGAACGGGGTCTCGCGGTCCATCAGGTAGTTCTCGTGGGTGCCGTAGGAGGCGCCCTTGCCGTCGACGTTGTTCTTGTACAGCTGCAGTCGGGGTGCGCCGGGCACACTCGAGGCGTGCCGGGCGGCGGCCTCCATCACCCGTTCCCCGGCCTTGTCCCAGATCACCGCGTCGAGGGGGTCGGCGACCTCCGGGGCGGAGTATTCGGGGTGGGCGTGGTCGACGTACAGGCGCGCCCCGTTGGTGAGGATCATGTTCGCGGCACCGACCTCGTCGGCGTCGATGACCGGGGCCGGGCCGTTGAACCGGCCCAGATCGAAGCCCCGCGCGTCGCGCAGGGGCGATTCGACCTCGTAGTCCCAGCGGGTGCGCCGCGCGCGCGGCACCCCTTCGGCGGCCGCGTAGGCCAGCACCGCCTGCGTGGAGGTCAGGATCGGGTTCGCCGATGGCTCGTTGGGTGAGGAGATCCCGTACTCGACCTCGATACCGATGATCCGCTGCATGCCCTCGAGCCTAGGCGATCCGGACGCTCACGGTCGTGAACAGCCCCGCCACCGGTCAGCGGTGCGCCTTGGGGGTGCAGTCCAGATAGCCGTGCGCCCCGATCGCCTGCAGCGCCACCCGCACCGGCAGCGGCGCCCAACTCGCCTGCCGGTCGGTCCCGAGCCGCGGGTCGCGCACCGGGATGGCCCTGCCCCGGGTGTGCACCACCGCCTCACCGGCGGCGCACACGTTGCGCACCCAGTCGGTGTCGGCGCCGTAGGTCAACGCGATCCGCAGATCGTCGCCGACACCGAACAGCAGCACCGGGGTGCGGAATACCCGGCCCGAGCGGCGCCCGCGATGTTCGACCACCGCGGTGCCCGGTAGCAGCTGCGCGAAGGGTGTGGTGACCCGGTTGGTGACGATCTTGTTGAACCGGGCCATGGTGCGCGGCAACGGCACGGTCGGTCCTCCCCCTGGATAGGCCGCGACGGCCGGACCTTCCGGAGGAGGGAAGGCCCGGCCGTCGCGGGTGGATTCCTACAGGTACTGGCCGGTGTTCGACTCGGTGTCGATCGCGCGGCTCGCGCTGGCGTTCTTGCCGGTGACCAGGGTGCGGATGTACACGATCCGCTCGCCCTTCTTCCCTGAGATCCGGGCCCAGTCGTCCGGATTCGTGGTGTTGGGCAGGTCCTCGTTCTCGGCGAACTCGTCGACGATCGAATCGAGCAGGTGCTGCACCCGCAGACCGGGCGCCCCGGTCTCGAGCACCGACTTGATCGCGTACTTCTTCGCCCGGTCGACGATGTTCTGGATCATCGCGCCGGAGTTGAAGTCCTTGAAGTACAGGACCTCCTTGTCGCCGTTGGCGTAGGTGACCTCGAGGAACCGGTTGTCCTCGGACTCGGCGTACATCCGCTCGACGACCCGCTCGATCATCGCCCGCACACACGCGACCCGATCGCCGCCGAACTCGGCGAGATCATCGGCGTGCACCGGCAGGCTCTCGGTCAGGTACTTCGAGAAGATGTCCTGCGCGGCCTCCGCGTCCGGACGCTCGATCTTGATCTTCACGTCGAGGCGGCCGGGCCGCAGGATCGCCGGGTCGATCATGTCCTCACGGTTCGACGCACCGATGACGATGACGTTCTCGAGCCCCTCGACACCGTCGATCTCGGCGAGCAGCTGCGGCACCACCGTGGTCTCCACATCGGAGGACACACCCGAGCCGCGGGTACGGAAGATCGAGTCCATCTCGTCGAAGAACACGATCACCGGGGTGCCCTCGGATGCCTTCTCCCGGGCCCGCTGGAAGATCAACCGGATGTGCCGCTCGGTCTCACCGACGAACTTGTTCAGCAGCTCCGGGCCCTTGATGTTGAGGAAGAACGACTTCGCTTCCTTCGAATCGTCGCCGCGGGCCTCGGCGATCTTCTTCGCCAGCGAGTTCGCGACCGCCTTCGCGATCAGGGTCTTACCGCAGCCGGGCGGGCCGTACAGCAGCACACCCTTCGGCGGGCGCAGCGAGTACTCGCGGAACAGGTCCTTGTGCAGGAACGGCAACTCCACCGCGTCGCGGATCTGCTCGATCTGCCGACCCAGGCCACCGATGTCGTTGTAGCCGACGTCCGGGACCTCCTCGAGCACGAGATCCTCGACCTCGGCCTTGGGGATCCGTTCGAAGGCGTAACCGGCCTTGCTGTCGACCAGCAACGAATCACCCGGGCGCAGCGTGAACGAGTTCTCGTCGTCGACGAGCACATCGGTCCTGTCGTCGGCGGCGGCCGCGGCGAGCGGGGCCGCCAGCCACACGATGCGTTCCTCGTCGGCGTGCCCGACCACCAGCGCGCGGGTGCCGTCGTCGAGCACCTCCCGCAGGGTGGTGATCTCGCCGACGCGTTCGAAACCACCGACCTCCACGACGGTCAACGCCTCGTTCAGCCGCACCGTCTGGCCGGGCCGGAAGGTGTCGAGTTCGAGATTCGGGGACACCGCGACCCGCATCTTGCGGCCCGAGGTGAACACGTCGACGGTCTGATCGTCGAACGTCTCGAGCAGCACCCCGTAGCCGCTCGGCGGCTGGGCCAGCCGGTCGACTTCCTCGCGCAGCGTGATCAGCTGCTGGCGCGCATCCTTGAGGGTCTCGAGCAGTTTGCCGTTGCGGACCGTGAGGGACTCGAGCCGGGCTTCGAGGTCGCGTACCTGATCGGACGGTTCGCCGAGCCGACGACGCAAGGTCGCCACCTCTGCGCGCAACTCTTCGATTTCGCGTGCCGCCGCAACCGCATCCGGCTTCTCTGACGAGCTCATAGCGACTCCCTCCACTGTCGGTCATTCCACGCTACCGGGACATCGCCCCACATGGGGGAGGACACGAAACAGTCGTGTTCCGAACATGTGTCGCGTGTGGGACGCGCCATGGCGGCGCACTCCCGACACGCTGTTAGGCTCCCCTAAATACCGTGCGTCGACCGTTTCTCTCGAAAGGTACTCCTCCGTGACCCCACGTCCAGTTCACACACTCTGCGCCGCCACCGCGATCGCCGCCCTCACCGCCCTGACCGGCTGCAGCTCCGACGACGCCGGTGACGACACCGCCGCCACGACCAGCGCCACGACCATCACGACCAGCACCACCGTGACCGCCGCGGTCACCGTCGAACAGCTGCAGGAACAGATCGACGTGTTCTTCGACCCGGCCGCCACCACCGAGGACCGCGCCGCGGTCGTCGAGAACGGCACCGCGCGCACCGCCGTGCTCGACCAGTTCACCGGCGTGCTCGCCGGCTACCCGCTCACCGGCACCGTCGGCGAGATCACCACCGTCGACGCCGACACCGTCACCGCGACCACCGAGGTCGCCGGCCCGCACGGCGGCGCCCCGATGCCGCTGACCTTCGAGCAGATCGACGGCACCTGGGTCATCGCCGACGAGAGCGCCTGCTCGATCCTGGCCATGGGCACGCTCAGCTGCGAATGACCCCCGCCGGTCGGCGTCGGCTCAGCCCTTGCTGGGCCGACGCTGCGGCTTCGGGGTCTCCACCCCGTCCTGCAGCCGGCGCGCACTGACCAGGAACGCCGTGTGCCCCTGCATCCGATGCTCCGGACGCACCGCCAGACCCACCACGTGCCACCCGCGCACCATCGACTCCCACGAACGCGGCTCGGTCCAGCAGGTCTGCTCCCGCATCGCCTCGACCACCCGCGACAGCTGCGTCGTCGTCGCCACGTAGACGATGAGCACCCCACCGGGCACCAGCGCCTTCTTCACCGTCTCGAGCACATCCCAGGGGGCGAGCATGTCCAGCACCACCCGGTCGACGCGGCCGTACTTCTCGACGTCGTAGTCCGCCAGATCCCCGAGCACCGTCGTCCAGTTCGCCGGGCGCTCCCCGAAGAAGGTGTCGACATTGCGCTCGGCGTATTCGAGATGATCCTCGCGCACCTCGTAGGAGATCACCCGACCGTTCTCCCCGACCGCGCGCAGCAGCGAACAGGTCAGCGCACCGGAGCCGGCGCCGGCCTCGAGCACCGTCGCGCCGGGGAAGATGTCGCCCTCCTGCACGATCTGCGCGGCGTCCTTCGGGTAGATCACCTGCGCGCCGCGCGGCATCGACATCACGTAGTCGACGAGCAGCGGACGCAACGCCAGATAGGGGGTGCCGTTGGTGGAGGTGACCACCACACCCTCGTCGGTGCCGATCAGATCGTCGTGCAGGATCCCGCCGCGGTGGGTGTGGAACTCCTTGCCCGGTTCGAGCACCACGGTGTACTTGCGGCCCTTGGCGTCGGTCAACTGCACCCGGTCCCCCACCTGGAAGGGTCCGCTGCGCCCGAGTCCGCCTACTGCCATCGCCGTGTCCACCTTCGTTCCAGCCCCGCACCCGGGATCGGGCACGCGGGTCCGGCACCGTGTCGGACCCGCGTCCTAGCCTGCCAGGTGTGACCACAGCTGCGCCCACACCCCCCACCGACAC
>NZ_NERM01000032.1:0-43998 GCF_002215235.1 Rhodococcus sp. BUPNP1 | reverse complement strand
CAGTGGCGTCAGAAGAGCCGTGAGCCAGACCCGCCCACCAGACCCATCCTGCGTCCACCGAGCCGAGACCGTCACGCCCATCAAGGAGTCAGACCAACCGGTCCACGAGATCCATAGTGAAGAGCCACAACACCGGCCACGCCTGTCGCCGATCGCGTGCGTACGCCCTTTGCGGTCCGCAAAAAAATGAGTACGCTCATTAATGTGAGCGAGGTGCAGCAGCTTTCAGAGCGCGGACGGCGCCCGGGCGTTCGGGAGATAGAGTCCCGCCGCGAGCAGAACATGCGGCTCAAGCGGGAGCGAATCTTTCGCGCCGCGTCCGACCTGTTGCGTGCGCGCGGGTTCTCCGCAGTGACGACGCAGGAGGTGTCCGCCGCGGCCGGGGTCGCAGCGGGGACCTTGTTCCGGTACGCAGCGACCAAGAGCGAGTTGCTGCTCATGGTCTACAACGAGGCACTCCGGGCATCGATAGATGAGGGCGCCGCGCGTGCGGCGTTGACGCCGGATCCTGCCGCCGCGGTCTTCGCCCGCCTGCACCCGCTCGTCGTCGCTGCCGCACGTGAGCCGGAGAACAGTGCTGCGTACCAGCGGGAGCTGCTGTTCGGCCCTCACGACGCGAAGTTCCGGGCCGAGGGCATGGCGTTGATCTTCGAGCTCGAGGCGTCCCTCTCCGACACGCTACGACGCGCCGCTCCGACCCTCAGCGACGGGGAGGCACGCGTCGCAGGATCCTCGCTGTTCGCCGTCACGCATCTCGCGATCGCTCGGATGACGGCCTCGGACATCCCCGAGGCTGACGCGATCGACGACCTCAGACGTCAGGTCACGCTCATCGTGACCGGCGTGCCGCACACACCCCGGCGGCCGGATCCGCCGCCCGAGAAGGAATGAAGGAAACAGAACAATGAGCAACATCACACACGTGACCGTCCTGGGAACCGGAGTCCTCGGCACCCAGATCGCCTTCCAGACCGCCTACAGCGGCTTCCAGGTCACCGCATATGACATCAGCAGCGACGCCATCGAGGCAGCCAAGAAGCGGTTCGACGCTCTCGTCACCACCTACAAGGACGACGGAGTCGCGGGGGCAGCCGAGGGGAAGGCGGACGAGGCGCTCACCCGCGTCCGGTTCTCCTCCGACCTCGCCGACGCGGTCGCGGACGCGGATCTGGTCATCGAGGCGATCCCCGAGGTACTGTCCATCAAGCAGGACACCTACCGAAGGCTCGGCGAGCTCGCACCGGAGAAGACGATCTTCGCAACGAACTCGTCGACACTTCTGCCCAGCGACCTCAAGGACTCCACCGGACGCCCCGCCAAGTTCCTCGCGCTGCACTTCGCGAACCGGGTCTGGAAGTTCAACACCGCCGAGGTGATGGGCACCGCCGACACCGATCCGGCCGTGTTCGACGAGGTCGTCGCCTTCGCCGGCAACATCGGGATGGTTCCGATCCCCGTGTACAAGGAGAAGTCCGGCTACGTCCTCAACTCGCTACTGGTGCCGTTCCTCAACGCCGGGTACGCACTCGCCGCCGGCGGATACGCCGAGCCGAAGGACATCGACAACGTGTGGCGGATCGGCACGGGAGCGCCGATGGGCCCCTTCCAGATCACCGATGTCATCGGCCTGGCCACCCCGTACAACATCCTCGCCCACGGCGGGGAGGAGGACCAGGCGCTCGCGGCCTGGCTGAAGAGCGAGTACATCGACCACGGCAAGCTGGGCGTCGCCACCGGCGAGGGCTTCTACACCTACAACTGACCCACGACCGCGGCAGAACAGTCCACGAGAGGACGTGCAAGCCAGATGTACTACAGCAGTGGAAACTACGAAGCCTTCGCCCGCCCCCGCAAGCCCGAGGGAGTCGAGAACAAGACCGCCTGGTTCGTCGGCGCCGGGCTCACCTCGATGGCCTCGGCGGTGTTCATGATCCGCGACGGGCAACTCTCCGGCGACAAGATCACAATCCTCGAGCGCCTGGACCTGCCCGGCGGCGCGCTGGACGGTATCAAGAAGCCGGACAAAGGGTTTGTCATCCGCGGCGGGCGCGAGATGGAAGACCACATGGAGTGCCTCTGGGATCTGTTCCGCACCATCCCGTCGCTCGAGGTCGACGGATCCGTCCTCGACGAGTTCTACTGGCTCAACAAAGACGACCCAACTACTCACTCAACCGGGTCACACACCGGCAGGGCGAGGAGTTCGTCACCAACAATGAGTTCGGCCTGAGCGAGAAAGCTCAGAAGGAGTTGGTCAAGGTTTTTCTCGCCTCGCGTGAGGAGATGGAAGACAAGCGCATCAACGAGATCTTCGGTGAAGAGTTCCTGAGCAGCAACTTCTGGCTCTACTGGCGGACGATGTTCGCGTTCGAGAACTGGCACTCCGCACTCGAGCTGAAGCTCTACCTGCACCGGTTCGTGCACCACATCGGCGGGCTCCCCGACCTTTCGGCGCTGAAGTTCACGAAGTACAACCAGTACGAATCGCTCGTGCTGCCCATGTACCGCTGGCTCCTGGACCAGGGCGTGAGATTCGAGTTCTCCACCGAGGTCACCGACATCGACTTCGTTTTCGACGGCGACCGTAAACAGGCCACCCGCATCCACTGGACAAAGGGCGGCGTGCCCGGCGGCGTCGACCTCGGTCCCGACGACCTCGTGCTCGCCACGATCGGTTCGCTCACAGAGAACTCCGACGACGGCACCCACCACAATGCGGCCAGACTCGACGAAGGCCCCGGGCCGGCGTGGGACCTGTGGCGGCGCATCGCGGCCAAGCATTCCTCTTTCGCCAACGACCCGTCATCGCTGCGACGCGCAACGCGTCTCCCGTCACGGCAACGGATCGCAACCACGACCCGCCCACGGCGCCTCGCGGGACGGAGGGCAAGTTGACACAGTTGCGCTGCCATGGAACCGCGCTGGCTCTCTCGATGACCACCGGTGAAACAGTGCCGCTCCAGGCTTGCGCCTGGTGTTGCCTGGCCTCCTCGTGATCGGCCCGTCGGGGATCGTCAACGTGGTGCGGGTGTCGAGGCGGTCGGGTCCGACGGCTCGGCGGGGCGCGATCGTCTCGTGCGTTGGCGGACTACGGGAGCTTGGACGCGAGGACGTCGGCCGCCAGGATCTCGGGTGCTGCGCCGAGGAGGTGCTGGTTGGCCATCAGGGCTGCGACGATGGCGCCGTTGGCGTGGGCGTCGCGAGCGGCCTCGTCGGGGAATGCATCGAAGATCCAGAAGGTGTCGGCGTGGGTCCTAGCCGCGAACCAGACAATCGTTCCTACTTCTTCGTTGGCGAGTGCGACAGCGCCGGCGAGCAGATCGGCGAGCGCGTCGTGCTGTCCATCGGCCGCGACGATCTTGGCGACGAATGCATACGGAAGTGATGCTGGTGTGGACATGAGGGGTTCTCCTTGAAGTCGGGGTTCTTCGTGGGGCGAGTTCAGCGTATGACGAGCGAGGGCCGGTGGGGAGTGGCGTATACGACAGTCTTGCTATTGTTCGCGCCATGCGTATCGGACTGATCGCGATCGACGGCTGCTTCGGTTCGGCTGTCGCGTCGGTCATCGACATCGTGCGGGTGGCCGACGGAGCCCGCGGCGATGTCGACCCGCGGATCGACCCGATCGAACTCGCCATCCTCGGACCGAAACGGCGAGTGACCACGACGGCATCGATGACCCTGTCGGTAGACCACCCGCTGTCGGAGTCCGGAGAGTTCGACGTGGTCGTCGTCCCTGCGCTTGGAACCCTCACGGCCGCCGCTACCAACGACGCCCTCCAGAGCCGAGATGCACGTTCGGTCATCGCCTCACTCGGGCGCCTCGACGACGCGACCACCCGGATCGCCGCGGCGTGCACCGGCGTGTTCGCCGTCGCCGAGACCGGACGGATGCATCATCGGCGGGCGACGACCAGCTGGTTCCTGGGGCCGGAGTTCCTGAAGCGCTATCCGACCGTCGCCCTCGATCTCGACACCATGGTCGTGGTCGACGGGAACCTCGTCACCGCCGGCGCCGCGTTCGCCCACATCGACCTCGCGCTCTCACTCGTGCGATCGATCAGCCCCGACCTGGCCCAATATGTCGCCAAGCTCCTCATCATCGACGAGCGTCCGTCGCAGGCGGCCTTCGTCGCCTACGAACATCTCCGGCACGAGGACCCGATCGTCGTCGAGTTCGAACGCTTCGTGCGCGCCCGCCTGGACGAACCGTTCAACGTCGCCTTCGTCGCGCAGTCGCTCGGCACCAGCCGGCGCACCCTCGAACGACGAGTCCGTGCGGCGCTCAACCTCACTCCGCTCGGCTTCGTCCAACGGCTTCGCATCGAACGAGCTCGGCACCTCTCAGCAACCACGGACCTCACCTCCGCCGAGATCGCGCTACGGGTCGGCTACGCGAACGCCGAGACTCTGCGCTCCCTCCTGCGCAGGGAGCGACGCCGTTCCTGACCTATCGCCATGCCTGTAGCCGGTGTCCTAGCGCTCGGTTGGAACCACCTCTCAGCACGTCGCGTCGACGCTCCTGCGTCGCCCCTGGACGACCCACTCGACACGCCCGCAGCACAGGCCATGTGACGTGCCCCGGCTTCCCGGACGGTCGGGGTTGGGTGGCTGTGATGTCGCTGCGTTCTCGTCGAGGAGGTCAGCAGACCCGATCAGGGTCGATTGGGATGAGCCGCGAAGGCGGTCAGGTCAGGGCGGCCGAAGCCGGCCGGCGGGGTAGCGTCGGACACGTCGAGGTCTTTCGGATGGATGGCGTAGGAACCTCCATCGTCGGGAGACCTCGACGTCTATCTGCGGACCGACGCGCCCGGCCGACCTACACCGTCATCTGGGAAGAGCCTGTAATGGTCGCACGGAATGCTCAGGCTGGGGAGAAGCGGTAGAAGTATTTGGTGACGTAGAGTTCGTCGACGATGGTGGTGACCATCAGGATGAGGTCGGGGCCGTCGGTGAACAGGTTGCTGTTCATGTCGAGGTCGCTGTCGGAGTACTTGCTCACCCAGGTGCCGTCCACGAGTCGCTCCATGCGGAGATATGGCGCCACGCTGCTGACGATGCGTCCGTCCTGGTCCTCGATCGAGTCGGTCAGGACGCCCTGCTCCTTCTCGGCGGAGGTCCAGGGGACCTTGGCGCCGCCTCGCATGGAGAAGTGGACCTCGCCGTCGGAGTCGGTGATCTCGAGCGTTTCGCCTCCGGCGGGGGAGATGGTTTCCGGGGTGTAGAGCGAACGGTCGCGGAAGATGATCGCGTAGCTGCCCGAGCGGTGTCCGGCGTCCTGTTCGGAGAAGCCGGTCAATTCCCACCGGCCGAGCAGCGCTGTCGGGTCAGTCGTCTGGGGAGCGGGCATGCCAAGTCCTCTCAGTGGGGGTCGGGTCAGGGGGGCAGCGCGGCTCGAAGCTCCATGGAGTTGTCATCGTTGAAGCGCCAGGCCTCGGCTTCGTTGCCGAGGTGGTAGGTCACGGTTGCGGACTTCGCCTTGAGGTCGCACTGGATCACCCCTGCGACAGGTTCGCCAGGTTGGTCTTCCCGGTTGTCGAGCCAAGTGTTGTTGACTACCGCTTTTAGAATCCCAAACGTCTTGGGGTGGATGTCGCCGACGTTATCCTCACGCTGAGGCCCATAAGCGGCGGCAAGGAGTTTTATTGTGTTTGACTCGTAAAAGAGGATAAAGGCAGCGTGGTCTGCGGGATATTCGGCGAGAAAATAGCGGTCGTTGGCGAGTTTCTCGACAAGAGCTTCGACTGTTTCGTTATCAACTGTCAATGTGGTTGGCATTGCTGTATCACTTTATCTTTGATCGGCTAAACGTCTGGCCTGCCTCGTTTTTGAATCTCTCGGTTATGGTTTCGGGGAGGCCAAGTGAACTGTATCCAACGGTAACTTCTGACGCCCGAGAGCCATCCGGTGGGTGGCTTAAAACTATCTCACCTCGGACCACCGCCGAGGCTCGATCCTCCAGCCCGAGATCGAGTTCGTGCTGGTTAGCGTTGATTCGTTGCTTAGCAATCTCGATCAATGCCGCAAGCTCGCCGGGCGTGTGGGCCGAGCCGATGTGCGCGATCATCTGGCGCCGACCGCGGATCTTCTCCCAGATCTGCACGCCGATGGCCCCGGAGGCGGTCTTGGACTGCACCACGTACAGATCCACCTCCTCCAAACTCCGCTCGATTAGTGACCCGCGCGCCACATGCTCGAACTCGTGACCTGCAGCGATCCTAACGAATTGGCTAGAAACGACGTCAACTTGTGGAACTCAGGTCTGACACGGGGTGATCCTCGCTGATGCCCTGCACCCGTTTGACGAATTCGTCGCCGGGCTGAACCTCGACCGCGTCGACACTCTCGTCGGCTCGTTCCTCAGCGTCGAGTGCGGTTTCGAGCACGGTCTTCGTCAACTGCCCGAGCAGTCCGTTCGGGCCCATCAGTTAGACGCCTTGTTCCTCGGCCTGGGCCAGTAGTTGCTGCGCCAACTCCAGCTGGTTCATCTCGTCCGCCATGGGCTCCAGTGTTTCCGTCATGGTCGATCCTTCCGCCAAGCTCGCTGCTCGGCGTGTCAGGCCGACCCGGATCACGTCAACACCGACATCCCCGAGCCGGTGACCGCAGAAACGAGCCTGCCCCGCACTCAGGCGGGGCAGGTTTCGATTTGCTCAACTTACGTGGAGCTAA
Source organism: Rhodococcus sp. BUPNP1 (assembly GCF_002215235.1). NCBI lineage: Bacteria > Bacillati > Actinomycetota > Actinomycetes > Mycobacteriales > Nocardiaceae > Rhodococcus > Rhodococcus sp. BUPNP1. The sequence goes on along the minus strand of NZ_NERM01000032.1, from coordinate 37,326 downwards.
GGGGACTCGAACCCCTGACCCCCACACTGCCAGTGTGGTGCGCTACCAGCTGCGCCATAGCCCCTTGCACGGCCCTGACGGGGACCGCCACCGAAGACTACAGGCGAGAGCGTGAACTCTCGCCTGTAGCGATCTTGTGGAGCTAAGGGGACTCGAACCCCTGACCCCCACACTGCCAGTGTGGTGCGCTACCAGCTGCGCCATAGCCCCGTATTCGGTTGTACCGTCGCGCTCCGGTTGACCCCTTCGCGCTGAAAGAAAACTACACCATCGCGCTCGACGCCAACAAATCGGCTGGTAGACAGCGTGACTGTGGCGGGAGCACGCACCGTGCGCAGCTCCCGCCACCGCTCCGTCTATCCGACGAGTTCGGTCACCCAGTTCTCGTCGCCGAGGGCGTCGATAACGGTCCCCTCGTACACGACAGCCGGCGTGCCGGCCGCTCCGGTCGTCGCGAGCAGACGGCGTCCCGCCTCCGCGTCGGCCGAGGCCTGATCGATCCGGGCGCCGTCGGTGATGCACTGCGCGACGTCCTCGGAGGCACCCGCGTCGCGCGCCATCTGCGCGAGACCCGCGTTGTCGATGTCACCGTCGCCACCCTCGGCCGGTTGGTTGTCGGGCGACAGCAGGGCGTCGTGGAATGCGGAGAACGCGCGGGCATCGCCGCTCTCGGCGACGCACTGCGCCGCCGCCACCGCGCGGGTCGAGTAGTCGCCGCTGCTCGACGCCCGGTCGAGGAAAGCGAGCATCCGGTACCGGATCGCCAATTGGCCGTCGTCGATCGCCTGGGCGAGCTCCTGCGAGTGCTTGTGTTCGAGTTCGGCGCAGTAGGGGCACAGCGGGTCCTCGAACAGGTCGACGGTCCGTGGGGCGTCGGGGCGGCCCAGCAGGATTGCGCCGTCGTCCTCGATCGACACTTCCACCGCGCCGTTCTGCACGGAGCCGTAACCGTCATTGCGGGGATCGCCGCTGCCCGACGACCACAGGACACCACCGATGACGAGCGCACCGATCACCAGGATCGCGATGCCGCCGAGAATGTAGGTGACCCTGTTCGACGTCGGCTGCGGTGTGTACTTGCCGGATGAGACCTTCTTCGCGCTCACGGATGCTGCCCTCTACTGCTCGTCGGTGGGGAAGGACGATCTCACTCTGCCATCGACGGCTGAGGGGCCGCTGAGAGGGAAGCACATGAACCCGGACCGAGCGCGAACCAGGTGCGCGGCCGGACGACCAGCCATATCGACATCGCCAGGAAGCCGACGTCGCGGGCGATCTCGATCGCGTAGTCGCGGCCGTCGACGCCCTCGACCACACCTCCTCCCCCGAAGCAGCCGCAATCGATCGACAGGCCGCGCGCCCACGCCGAGGCGATCGCGACGACGAGCGCGACCAGCCCCAAGGCGCTGACGAGCGCTGCGAAGCGCGTCGCGAGACCGACGAGCAGGACCAGGCCCAGGGCCAGTTCGAGAACGGGGAAGGCGGCGGCGAACGGCCGCACCCAGTCGGTGGGCAGAATGTGGTACGCCCGAACCGCGACGACGGTTTGTGTCGGGTCCGAGAACTTCACCCAACCGGAGACGAGCCACACCGCTGCCAGACCGAATCGGGCGAGCGTGGAGACGAGACCGACCCACATGCGGGCGACAGTACCCGGCGGGCGACTCACCGCGCTGTGTCGCCGGTCACCGGTGCCGCCTGCTCGGCGACGCGGGTGCGCCCGGCCAGGAACCACGGCAGGGTTGCCGCGAGCATGATCACGCCCGTGACCGCGAAGGCCGTCGAGTACGACACCCGGTCCGCGAGGAAACCGGCCGCGATCGGACCGATCACCGCGCCGACGTCGGCGACCATCTGGAATGCGGCGAGCACAGGCCCGCCCCGGGCCTTGCTGCCCACGACGTCGGCGACCGCCGCCTGCTGCGAGGGGTTCGACAGTCCCGAGCCCATGCCCGCCACGAACGAGGTGATGAGGAACCACACGACGCTCTCGGTGAATCCCATCGCGATCGTGCTGACCCCGCACACCAGCAGACCGGCCAGGACGAAGGGGCGCCGCCCGAACCGGTCGGACAGCTTGCCGGACTTGATGAGGACGAGTGCGTTGCCCACTGCGAACGCCGTCAGCGCGACACCCGCGAAGGCCTCCCCTTCCTCGAGGGCCTCGACGACGAACAGCGGCACCATCGCGACGCGGACCCCGAACACCACCCAGCCGTTGGCGAAGTTCGATCCGAGGGCCGCGCGGTAGACCGGCGAGCGCAGCGCGTCGCGCAGGCGCATGACGGGCACGCCGTCCCCCTTGTCGGGACGGGCGAGATCCGACGAGCGCAGGCTGATCCCCACGACCGAGGCCGCCACGAGCAGCGCCACGGCGTAGATCAGGAAGGGTGCGCGCAGACCCAGCCCGATCAGCGCACCACCGACGAGCGGGCCGAGAATGTTGCCCATGAGGAAGCTCGTCGCGTACAGACCGGACACACGCCCCCGGGCATCGGGGGGCGCGATCCGCACGAGCAGGCCGAGCGCCGACACCGTGAACATCGTCGACCCGATGCCGCCGAGCGCTCGGAAGACGAGCAGCTGCCAGTAGCTCGCCGCGAATGCGCACGCGCCCGTCGACAGGGCGACGATGAGCAGACCCGTGATGTAGACGGGCCGCTCCCCCAGCTTCTGCACCAGCGACCCGCTCGCCGGCGCGAAGAGCAGCCGCATCGCCGCGAACGACGACACGACGACCGTCGCCGCCGTCACACCGACGTCGAAGCTGCGCGCGAATTGGGGCAGCGCGGGAGCGACGAGACCGAAGCCGAGCGCGATCACGAAACTCGCGACGACCAGAACCCAGATTTCCCGCGGCAACGCCGCGTCACGTGTCCGCATGATGCCCACGATGTTAGCGAGGCACACGACCTCGCCCGGTCGCGCGGTGGGCGAGCGGCCTCAGGACAGGACGGACGAGACGAGTTCGCGTGCCGCCTGCTGGACCTCGGCGAGATGGTCGGGGCCGCGGAACGATTCGGCGTAGATCTTGTAGACGTCCTCGGTTCCGGAGGGGCGGGCGGCGAACCACGCGTTCTCGGTGGTGACCTTCAGGCCGCCGATCGCGGCGCCGTTGCCGGGTGCCGCGGTGAGCGTCGCGGTGATCGGTTCGCCGGCGAGTTCGGTGGCGCCGACCTGCTCGGGCGACAGCTTCGACAGCACCGCCTTCTGCTCGCGCGTCGCCGGGGCGTCCACGCGCGCGTAGGCGGGGTCGCCGTACCGGTCGACGAGTTCGGCGTAGTAGCGGGACGGACTCTTCTCCGTCACCGCGGTGATCTCCGCTGCGAGCAGGGCGAGGACGATGCCGTCCTTGTCGGTGGTCCACACCGAGCCGTCGCGCCGCAGGAAGGACGCACCGGCGCTCTCCTCACCGCCGAAGCCCAGCGAACCGTCACTCAGGCCGGGGACGAACCACTTGAAGCCCACCGGCACCTCGAGCAGGTCGCGGCCGAGTCCGGCGGCGACCCGGTCGATCATCGACGAACTCACGAGTGTCTTGCCCACCTTGCTCGACTCCGCCCACCCGGGGCGGTTCCGGAACAGGTAGTCGATCGCGACGGCGAGATAGTGGTTCGGGTTGAGCAGACCGGCGTCGGGGGTGACGATGCCGTGCCGGTCGGCGTCGGCGTCGTTGCCGGTCGCGAGGTCGTAGGCCTCGCGGTTGCCGATCAGCGACGCCATGGCGTTCGGCGACGAGCAGTCCATGCGGATCTTCCCGTCGCTGTCGAGCGTCATGAACCGCCAGGTGGCGTCGACGAGCGGATTGACGACGGTGAGGTCGAGGGCGTGCCGTTCGGCGATCGCGCCCCAGTAGTCGACGCTCGCACCGCCCATCGGGTCGGCGCCGATCCGTATCCCGGCAGCGCGGATGACGTCGAGATCGACGATATTGGGCAGATCGTCGATGTAGGCGGCGAGGAAGTCGTGTCGTCCGGCGGACGCGAGGGCCGAGGAGAGCGGCACTCGCTTCACCCCGTCGAGTCCGGCAGCGAGCAGTTCGTTGGCGCGGGCGGCGATGACCGACGTCGCGTCGCTGTCGGCCGGCCCACCCGACGGCGGGTTGTACTTGAAGCCACCGTCGCGCGGAGGATTGTGCGAGGGGGTGACGACTATACCGTCGGCACGGGCACCGGAGCCGGAATTGTGCTGCAGGATCGCGTGACTGACGGCAGGGGTCGGGGTGTAGCGGTCGCGGGAGTCGACGACCACCTCGACGCCGTTCGCAACGAGCACTTCGAGCGCGCTCGCCCACGCCGGTTCGGACAGGGCGTGGGTGTCGCGGCCGAGGAACAGTGGGCCCGAAGTGCCCTGCTGGGCGCGGTATTCGACGATGGCCTGGGTGATCGCGAGGATGTGGGCTTCGTTGAACGCACCGTCGAGGCTCGAGCCGCGATGGCCGGATGTGCCGAAAGCCACCTGCTGCGAGGCGTTCTCGGGATCCGGTTGCACGGTGTAGTAGGCGGTGACAAGGTGTGCGAGATCTTCGAGATCCGCCGCGGTGGCCGGCTGCCCCGCTCGTTCGTGCGCCATGTGCTCTCCTCGTCGATGGTGGTGTTCTCATCTTGCCGCCGATCCGCGGCACGCGCGGGATGAGTACCCCGATCCGCGCGTCGGTACGGATACGGACGAAAAGGTCATCACGGCCGTGGGACCAAAGTTTCTGACCCGAAAGTAATATTGGCGCTCACAATCAGGTGGGCTAACTTCAGTGAACGAAATGAAGACGATGCCGGGGAGGACATTTCTTCGTTTCGCTCTCGCTGTTTCGGCGCCGTCTCCGACGTCTCCGGGACCGACAGCGACCGTGCCCGTCGTCGAGAACTCTCACACCCTGAGTCTCGACGGCGGGCACTGCCGTTTCCAGCGCACTGCCGTTTCCAGCGCACTGCCGTTTCCAGGGCACTGTTGTTTCCAGGGCACCGCTGTTTCCCGACACTGCCGATCAGGCTCACCCGGACAACAAGAAACCCGGGTAGGTGATCGATGGTCGATCTCCTACCCGGGTCGATGGTGGAGCTGCCGGGAATCGAACCCGGGTCCTCCGCCGCCTCGCGAGGGCTTCTCCGTGTGCAGTTCGCTATGTCTCTACTCGGATCTCCCGTTCTCGCGAACAAGACGAGATGACGATCCCAGTCGCTGTTTGTTGTCCCGTACGACTCCGCGACCGAGCCGGACGGTAGAGCTCTCTAGTCGATGCCAGGATCCGGGTCGAGAGCAAACCCGGGCTGACAGAGACGCGCTCGCTTAGGCAGCGAGGGCGTACTCGCGCTGAGTGGACTCGGCGCTTAATTGGTTGCAACGACGCTTACGGTGGTCTCTTGCCTGCACCGACACGCTTCCCCTTGCTCAACGTACGCAGTCGAAACCGTTCAGCCCCGTACGCACCTGCGACCTTCGCAGGACTACCTACTGTAACGACCCGAAGGCCCGATGTCATTCCCATTTCCGGAAACGATTCGCGGCCGGGTCATGAGCCTGCTCACATTGCCGCTCACCAGCCGCGGAACCGCGTCGGAGTCACCCGGACGGGAACGGAGTAGTCGGCCAGGAAGGCGTCCGGGCTGGGACGAATCAGCCAGGCAGGCTGACGAGTGCGACGGCAACGCCGGCTGCGAGCAGGCCGAGCAGTTTCACCCGGCTCACGCGCTCACCGAGCACGATCACGGCGAGCAGCACCGTCACCGCCGGATACAGCGCCGCGATCACACTCACCAGGGAGAGCAGTCCGTGCTGGTAGGCGAACAGCAGTGCACCGTTCGCGATCACGTCGATCGCGCCGATCCCGATCAGGATCGGCAGGAGCGACCGGACCGGCCACACCACGGCGCGCCACGAGAAGGCGATCACGAGCCAGACCACGAGGGTGGCGGTCGCGCGGGAGGAGGCGAGCGGCCACAGTCCGGTGCCGGTCCCGACCTGACCGAGGCCGATGAACGACAACGCGAAGGCGATGCCCGATCCGACCGTCCACCACGCGATCCTCGAGGTGAAGCGCGGGTGTCCCACACCGGTGACGGTCTCGTCGGATTCGCGGCTGACCAACCCCACCGCGATCACCGCGACGACGATGCCGAGATAGGCGAGCAGACCGGGCCGGTCCCCCGTCGCGATCCCGACGAGCACAGGGATACCTGCCACGACGACGGCGGTGACCGGTGAGACGACCGACATCGGCCCGTTCGCCAGTGCGAGATAGAACCACCAGACGGCGATGCCGCCGGCCACACCCGCCGCGGCACCCCACGCGAGGGAGGCCGCGGTGAGGTCGCCGCCGGCGATCGACGCGGCGATCAGGGACACGACGAGCGAGACCGGGTAGGTGACGGCGACGACGCCGAGTGCGCTCGCGCGCCGGGAAGCGGCGCCTCCCGCGAAATCGCTGAGGCCGTAACCGACTGCCGCGAGCAGCGCGAGCGCGACCGCGATCAGCGGCTCATGCCCTTCACCCGCCGGCCGAGCTCGCGGGTCACCTCACGTTCGGCGGTCCGGCGTGCGAGATCCTGACGCTTGTCGTAGTCCTGCTTGCCCTTGGCGAGCGCGAGTTCGACCTTGACCTTGCCGTCGGAGAAGTACATCGACAGCGGCACGAGGGTCTGGTTGCCCTCACGGGTCTTGCCGACGAGCGCGTCGATCTCCCGACGGTGCAGCAGCAGCTTGCGGGTGCGGCGCGGAGCGTGGTTGGTCCACGTGCCGTGCCCGTACTCCGGAATGTGCAGACCCCGCAGCCACACCTCGCCGTCGTCGACGGTCGCGAACGCGTCGACCAGGGAGGCCTTGCCCTCCCGCAGGCTCTTGACCTCGGTACCGACGAGGGCGATACCCGCCTCGTAGGTGTCGAGGATGGTGTAGTTGTGGCGCGCCTTCCGGTTGGTCGCGATGACCTTCCGGCCCTTTTCCTTCACGTGCAGGCCTTTCCGGTCCACGATCGATCGAACAGAACACCGTCCAGCATAGGAACCTCGCACAACACCTTATTCACGCACGTACAGACGCAAGGTCACATACGAGGTGAGAGCGGCCATTCCCACACCCACGAGCACCAGGAACGGCGAGACCAGAAGGATGTCGCTGTCGGTGATGCGGGCGACGATGTTCGCGTCGTAGACCTCGGTGAGCATGTCGTCGACGAACATGCTCTTGGCGACGAACAGACCACCGATGGCGAGCGCGGCACCCACGATCGCGGCGATCACCGCTTCGAGGAGGAAGGGCAGCTGCGTGTACCAGCGGGTCGCGCCGACCAGCCGCATGATGCCGACCTCGGTGCGGCGGGTGAAGGCGGCGATCTGCACCATGTTGGCGATCAGGAGCACGGCCGCGATCGCCTGGATCGTGGCGATGGCGAACGCGCCGTTGCGGATGCCGCCGAGCACACCGAACAGGCGCTCGACGAGATCCTGCTGGTTGAGCACGCTGTCGACGCCGGGTCTGGTGCCGAAGTCGTCCTGGATCGCCGCGAAGCGATCCGGATCGGACATCTTGATCTTGAAGGAGGCCGGGAAGCTGTCGGCGCTCACGAGTTCGGCGAGTTCGGGCTGATCGGCGAAGACGCGGTCGGTGGCGTCGGCGACGGCGTCGTCGCGGCTCAGGTACTGGACCGACACCACGTCGTCGGTGCCCTCGAGGTCGCTGCGCAGGGCGGAGCAGAGGTCCTGCTCGCACTCCGGATCGAGCGAGGAGATGTCCTCGGTCAGGAACACCTGCACCTCGACGCGGTCGAGGAAGATCCGTTCCGTCTTGCCCGCCATCTGGACCACGAGCAGACCCGCACCGAACAGCGCGAGGGAGATCGCCGTGGTGAGGATCATCGCGATGGTCATGGTGAGGTTGCGGCGCAGGCCGGTGGTGACCTCGCTGAACAGGAAGCTGGCACGCATCGGGTGGGAATCCTTCGGTTGCCTGGTGGGGATGCTCGGGTGACGGGATCTACCGGCCGACGCCGTAGACGCCGCGCGCCTCGTCGCGCACGACGCGTCCGAGATCGAGTTCGACGACCCGCCGCCGCATCGAGTCGACGATGTGGTGGTCGTGGGTCGCCATGAGCACCGTCGTGCCCGTGCGGTTGATGCGTTCGAGCAGCAGCATGATGTCCTGGCTGGTCTCGGGGTCGAGGTTGCCGGTCGGTTCGTCGGCCATCAGCACGAGCGGCCGGTTGACGAACGCGCGCGCGATCGCGACGCGCTGCTGTTCGCCGCCGGACAGTTCGGCGGGCAGCCGGTCGGCCTTGCCGGACAGTCCCACCAGGTCGAGCACCTCCGGCACCGTCCGTTCGATCACCCCGCGCGGCTTGCCGATCACCTCGAGAGCGAACGAGATGTTCTCGGCGACGGTCTTGCGCTGGAGCAACCGGAAGTCCTGGAAGACGCACCCGAGATTCTGGCGCAGCTTCGGCACACGACGCGCCGGCAGCCGGTTGACATGGAAATCCGCCACGTGGATGTCGCCGGTGGTGGGCTTCTCCTCGCGCAGGAGCAACCGGAGGAAGGTCGACTTCCCCGATCCGGAGGGACCGATGAGAAAGACGAACTCGCCCTTCTCGACGTGCACCGAGACCCCTTCGAGTGCGGGGCGCGTGGACGTCTTGTAGGACTTGGACACATTCTCCAGCCGGATCACGTGGACATGCTAACCGTTACCGGACGGTGACCTACGGCACCGGCTCGTCGGCGCTCTACGACGGCGGGGCGTCGGTGTCCTCGGTGACCGTCGGATTCTGCTGGTCGTTCAACCCGGGGATCCGCGGCAGATCGAACGGGAACTGCCTGTTCGTCGTGGTGGGAATCTCCGTGGTCGGCACGTCCCGCTGCGGCACGACCCCCTGTTCCGAACCCGGACCGTCGGTCGCCGTCGTGGGCGGGTAGAGCGACGAGGTCGTCGGCGGATAGGGCGTGTCGGTGGTCTCCGGCACGTACTCCTCCTGCGGGGCCGTGGTCGCCGGCGGCACGTACGGCACGTACGGGGTCTCGGAGATGAGCACGGCGGTCGACGGTGCCTCGGGGGTGTCCTCGGGCTGGTTGAGGAACAGGTAGGTCACCCACAGCGCGAGCCACAGGGTGCACAACGCGAAGGTCGTGGTCCTGATCCGTCCGCCCAGCAGGTGCGACGGGATGCGCCTGCGGTGCGTCTCCTCCGGCTCGGTGGCCGCGCCTCCACCCGACGTCCCTCCACCCGGTGTCACTGTGCCTCCACTCGATCGACCACGCTGGCGGTGTCGAGCTGGGGCGTGACGGTGATGCCCTGTTCACGCAGCGCTCGCGCGATCCGCGCACGCAGCAGACGGCCCACCTGGAACTGCTTGCCGGGCAGCGTGCGCGCGACCATGCGGACGCTGAGCTGATCCACCTCGAGGCTCTCGACACCCATCACGCTCGGCTCGTCGAGCAGCAGCTCCCGCAGGCGGGGTTCCTTGTATGCGGCGACACCCAGTTCGCGCAGGATCTCGGTGACGTCGGCGATGTCGGCGCTCACCGGGATCGGCACGTCCACCACGGCGCGCGCCCAGTCCTTCGACAGATTGACGGCCTTGTTGATCTGCCCGTTGGGGACGGTGATGACCTCACCTGCCGTGCTGCGAACCCGGGTGACGCGCAATGTGACGTCCTCGACGGTGCCGATCGCGTCCTCGGACGCACCGGTCACGGAGATCTGCACGGTGTCGCCGAAGCCGTACTGCCGTTCGGTGATGATGAAGAACCCCGCGAGGATGTCCTGCACGATGCGCTGGGCACCGAAGCCGAGTGCCGCGCCGAGCACGGTCGCCGGCGCAACCAGGCTGCCGATGGGCAGCTGGAGATAGTCGAACACCTTCAGGGTCGCGACGATGTACACGAACGAGATGGCCATCCACGTGACCACCTGGGCGACCGAGTGGCGATGCTTCGTCGCCTCGGACCGCACGAGGTCGTCGGACTGGGTGTAGCGATCGTCGATGCGCCGCGTGATGCGGCTGCCGAGCCAGGAGACGAACCGGGCGATGAGAACCGCGCCCAGGATCGTGAGCGCGATCAGCAGCCCGCTCGTCGACAACCAGTCGAGCAGTCTAGCTCCGGGAAGAAACGGCACAGGCCCCTCTCCTGTTTCCGATCACGACTTCTGCTCTTCCCGCATACGCCAGCGGATGCCCGATTCGAGGAATCCGTCGATGTCGCCGTCGAGCACCGCCGAGGGGTTGTTGACCTCGTACTCGGTGCGAAGGTCCTTGACCATCTGGTAGGGGTGCAGCACGTACGAGCGCATCTGGTTGCCCCACGAGCTGCCGCCGTCGCCCTTGAGCGCATCCATCTCGGCGCGCTCCTCCTGGCGCTTGCGCTCGAGGAGCTTGGCCTGCAGGACGCGCATGGCCGCGACCTTGTTCTGCAGCTGCGACTTCTCGTTCTGACAGGTGACGACGATGCCGGTCGGGATGTGCGTCAGACGCACGGCGGAGTCGGTGGTGTTGACCGACTGGCCACCCGGGCCGGACGAACGGTAGACGTCGACGCGGACGTCGTTCTCGTCGACATCGATGTGGTCGGTGGTCTCGACGACGGGCAGCACCTCGACCTCGGCGAAGGAGGTCTGGCGGCGGCCCTGGTTGTCGAAGGGGCTGATGCGGACGAGCCGGTGCGTGCCCATCTCGACCGACAGGGTGCCGTAGGTGTAGGGCGCCTTCACCGCGAAGGTGGCGGACTTGATGCCGGCCTCTTCGGCGTAGGAGGTGTCGTAGACCTCGACGCCGTATCCGTGCTTGTCGGCCCAGCGGATGTACATGCGCATGAGCATCTCGGCCCAGTCGGCGGCGTCGACGCCACCGGCGCCCGCGCGGATGTTGACGAGCGCGTCGCGCTGGTCGTACTCGCCGGACAGCAGCGTGCGTACCTCCATCGCCTCGATGTCGGCGCGCAGGCTCTCGCGTTCGGCATCGGCGTCGGCCATGGCGGCGGTGCGGGCCTCACCCTCCTCGCCCTCGGCGAGTTCGTACAGAACCGGCAGATCCTCGAGTCGCTGACGCAGACCCTCGACCCGGCGCAGCTCACCCTGTGCGTGCGACAGCTCGCTGGTGACCTTCTGGGCGTGCTCCTGGTCGTTCCACAACTCGGGATCGGCGGCCTGGTGCTCGAGTTCGTCGATGCGCCGTCGCAGCTCCTCGACGTCGAGGACCGACTCCACGGTGCGGAGGGTCGTGTCGAGCTCGGTCAGGGCTGCGGAAACATCGGGATGCACGATTCAACAGGTTACCGGAGCGACGAACCGGCCCGCCGTGGGCGGCGATCGACACGTGCAGGGCCCGAGCCGGGTCGAGCATCGCCGACCCCGGAGTGGACGGCAAGCTGCTCGGCCCGGAGCGACGGCGGCTAGCGTTTCCGTCATGACCACCGACTACACCGCCGACCTGGACCTCGCCCTCCGACTCGCCGACGCATCCGACTCCATCACCCGCGACCGTTTCGGTGCGCTGGACCTGAAGGTGGACGACAAGCCGGACCTGAGCCCGGTCTCCGATGCCGACCTCACCGTCGAGCGCACCATCCGCGAGACGCTCGGCGAGCAGCGACCGGACGACGCGGTGCTCGGCGAGGAGTTCGGTGGCGACGCGGTCTTCCGCGGACGGCAGTGGGTCGTCGATCCGATCGACGGCACGAAGAACTTCGTGCGCGGTGTGCCGGTCTGGGCGAGCCTCATCTCGCTCCTCGAGGACGGTGTGCCCGTCGTCGGCGTGGTCAGCGCCCCGGCACTGAACCGTCGGTGGTGGGCGGCTGCGGGCGGCGGCGCCTGGGTATCGCACGACGGCGCCGAGCCCCGACGCATCTCGGTGTCGCAGGTGACCGATCTCGCATCGGCGTCGCTGAGCTTCTCGAGCCTGAGCGGCTGGCACGAGCGCGGCATCCGTGATCGTTTCGTCGCCCTGACCGACGACGTGTGGCGGGTGCGCGCCTACGGCGACTTCTTCTCCTACTGCCTGCTCGCCGAGGGCACCCTCGAGATCGCGCTCGAACCCGAGGTCTCACTGTGGGATCTGGCCGCCCTCGACGTATTGGTGCGCGAGGCCGGTGGACGGTTCACCAACCTCGAGGGCGCGGACGGCCCGCACGGCGGCAGCGCGGTCGCGACCAACGGCACGCTGCACGACGAGGTGCTCGGTCGACTGAAGTGAGGGGCCGGCCGAGTTCGAGTTCCTCCTCCAGCACACGGCGCTGCAGTCGCAGGGCCTGCGTGTAGGCGGGGGTTCCGGCCGTCGCCAGTAGTGCCCCGATGGCGGACACGCCGAAGCCGACGTCGCGCAGGCGCCGGATGCGCGCGGCATCGGCGGTCTGCTCGGGGAGGTATCGGCGGTAACCGCTGACCTCGTCGACCACGGCGGGGATCAGCACTCCGTGCGAGTCGTAGTGCCGCAGCATCCGCACGCTGATCCGGGTCAGGGACGAGAACTCTCCGATGGACATCAACCTGGTGGTGTCGGTCATGGCGCCGAGTCTGCGACCTCACACGGTGTGAGGGTCAACCCGCGGAACTTACCGCGCAGTAGACACCGACCTTACTCAGAAGTAAGATCGGAGCCGTCCGCTGCCGCATCGAGAGACTTCTGGTGATCATGAGCAAGCAAGACAGCGTGGCCCGCCACACGCCTCGCGACACGTCCGCCGTCGGCCTCAATCCGATCAAACGCGACGCCATGGGCGCTGCCATGCGCGTGCTCACCCGGATCACGGGCTCCGAACTGGCCGACCGGTACAAGATCCGCGAGACGATCGACCGGATCACGTACCAGTCCACGAAGACGGGCTTCAAGACCCTGGGTGCCGCCACGCGCACCTTCAAGAAGATGTCGGGCGGCGCGAGCGGCCCGCAGCGTCTCGCCACCGCGAAGAACGCCGACTTCTTCGATCTCACCCCCACCGACGATCAGCAGATGATCACGGAGACGGTGCGCGAGTTCGCCGCCGAGATCCTGCGGCCCGCCGCGCACGACGCCGACGAGGCCGCCGCGGCCCCGGCCGACCTGCTCGCGCGCGCAGCCGAACTCGGCATCACCATGGTCAACGTGCCCGAGGCGTTCGACGGCGCCGCCGACGAGCGCGGCGTGGTCACCAACGTGCTGGTCGCCGAGGCCCTCGCGCACGGCGACATGGGCCTGGCCCTGCCGATCCTCGCACCGAGCGGTGTGGCCGTGGCGCTGACGCAGTGGGGCACCGAGGACCAGCAGAAGACCTACCTGCCGGCCTTCGCCGGCGACGACGTCCCCCAGGCGTCCGTCGTCATCGCCGAGCCGCGCGCCCTGTTCGATCCCTTCGCGCTGCAGACCAAGGCGGTCCGCTCCCCCAGCGGCTACCGGCTCAACGGCGTGAAGTCGTTCGTCCCGGCCGCGGGCAGCGCCGAACTGTTCGTCGTGGCAGCCGAACTCGACGGCAAGCCGTCCCTCTTCCTCGTCGAGGCGAAGAGCAAGGGCGTCGTCATCGAGGCCGATCCGGGCATGGGCCTGCGCGCCGCCGGGCTGGGCCGCCTCCTGCTCGAGGACGTCGCGGTGCCGGAATCGGCACGTCTCGGCGACGACGACGCCGACATCCGCGCCGAGCAGTACGCCGATGCCGTGCGCCTGTCCCGCCTGGGCTGGGCCGCTCTGGCGATGGGCACCGGTCAGGCCGTGCTCGACTACGTGGTCCCCTACGTCAACGAGCGCGAGGCGTTCGGCGAGCCCATCAGCCACCGGCAGGCGGTGGCATTCATGGTGGCCAACATCAAGATCGAGCTCGACGGTCTGCGCCTGGTCACCCTGCGCGGTGCGTCGCGGGCCGAGCAGGGCCTGTCGTTCGCTCGCGAGGCGGCCCTGGCCCGCAAGCTCGCCACCGACAAGGGCATGCAGTTCGGCCTCGACGGCGTCCAGCTGCTCGGCGGCCACGGCTACACCAAGGAACACCCCGTCGAACGTTGGTACCGCGACCTGCGAGCAATCGGAGTCGCCGAGGGCGTCGTCCTCGTCTGATCGGCCCGACCCGAACAAGGAACCTGTGATGATCAATCTCGAACTTCCCCGGAAGCTCAAGGCTTCCGCGAACCAGGCCCATCAGGTCGCCGCGCAGATCTTCCGGCCGATCTCCCGCAAGTACGACCTCGCCGAGCACGAGTACCCCGTCGAACTCGACACGATGGCCGCGATGGTCGAGGGACTCAACGACTCCGGTCAGGGCGCGGCGGGCGCCACGCTCGGCCGCGACAGCAAGGCCAAGCAGGACGGTGCCGCCGGAAATGCCAACGGCGGCAACATGGCCGGCCTCCTCAATGTCATCGAGACGTGCTGGGGCGACGTCGGCCTGACCCTGTCGATCCCCTACCAGGGCCTCGGCAACTCCGCGATCGCTGCGGTGGCCACCGACGAGCAGCTCGAACGTTTCGGCAAGGTGTGGGCCTCGATGGCGATCACCGAGCCCGGTTTCGGGTCCGACTCGGCGGCCGTGACGACCACGGCCGTGCTCGACGGCGACGAGTGGGTCCTCAACGGCGAGAAGATCTTCGTCACCGCCGGTGAGCGTTCCACGCACATCGTCGTGTGGGCGTCCGTCGACAGATCGAAGGGCCGCGCCGCGATCAAGTCGTTCGTCGTGCCGCGCGAGGCTCCCGGACTCTCGGTCGCGCGTCTCGAGAAGAAGCTCGGCATCAAGGCGTCCGACACCGCCGTGCTCGTGCTCGACAACTGCCGCATCCCGAAGGACAACATCCTCGGTTCCCCGGAGGTGAACACCGAGAAGGGGTTCGCCGGGGTCATGCAGACCTTCGACAACACGCGTCCGATCGTGGCCGGCATGGCCGTGGGTCTCGGTCGCGCGGTGCTCGAGGAACTGCGCACGATCCTGAAGGAGGCGGGCGTCGAGGTCTCCTACGACATCCCCGCGAACAACCAGCACGCCGCGGCCGCCGAGTTCCTGGCGCTCGAGGCCGACTGGGAGGCCGCCTACCTGCTCGCGCTGCGCGCGACGTGGATGGCCGACAACAAGAAGCCCAACTCCCTCGAGGCGTCGGTGTCCAAGGCGAAGGCCGGCCGTACCGGCACCGCGGTCTCGCTCAAGGCCGTCGAACTCGCCGGCACCTACGGGTACTCGCAGCGGCCGCTGCTCGAGAAGTGGGCACGTGATTCCAAGATCCTCGACATCTTCGAGGGCACCCAGCAGATCCAGCAGCTCATCGTCGCTCGACGAGTGCTCGGAAAGTCGTCCTCCGAACTGAAATAACGTCCGGGGCATGGGGTCCGTTCGCGGGTCCCGGCGGGATGGGACCAGGGGCCGGCGACGGTACCGGGCGTTTCGGAGGATCCATCGGGGGATGAGCCCTCGCCGCAGGTGCGGCGAGGGCTCTACCCGTTCGAGGACATTTGCCTGGAATGTGAGCTATGTCACGGCTACTGTGTGTCCTGACACCGACACACAGCCAGGGGGACGGATGCTCGGTCAGGACATTCTCGGCAGGATCACGGGCGGGCGGATCACGCTCGACGACACGATCGGCCAGGTCAAGGACACCGTCGGATCACTCGCGGTACTCCATCGCGCAGGTCTGCTGCACTTCCCACGCGTGGACCACAGCATCGGGACGATCATGGCGGCCAACAAGTACGGCCCCTTCGCCGGTGCCGTGCACGCACAGGCCGAACGCGGTCTGGACGCCGTCGCACTGATCGACGAGGCCGGCGACGTCACCTACAAGGAACTCGAGGCCCGCTCCAACGCCCTCGTACGTGCGTGGCAGCGCGCCGGGGTCGAACCGGGATCGGTCATGGGCATCATGGCCCGCAACCACCGCGGTCTCGTGCTGACGATGCTCGCCACCGCCAAGCTCGGCGTGCGGCTCGTGATGATGAACACCGGCTTCGCCCCACGGCAACTCGTCGACGTCGCCGCGCGCGAACAGGTCTCGACGTTCGTCTTCGACAGCGAGTTCGCCGAGGTCGCCGCCGCGCTCCCGGACGACGTGCGCCGGTACGTCTCCTGGGTGGACGACGAGGTCCCCGGCATCCCGACGCTGGAGCAGTCGATCGAAGGGCTGGACGGCTCGTCCCTGCCCGCCCCGGACGTCTTCGGTGGATTCGTATTGCTCACCAGCGGCACCACCGGCACCCCGAAGGGCGCGCCGCGCGGCCGCACGTCGCCGTTCGCGTCGGCCCAGTTCCTCGACCGGGTTCCGCTGCGTCCCGGACAGACGATGCTCATGGCCGCCCCCGCCTTCCACGGCACCGGCGTCTCGCAGTTCGCGCTCGCCCTCGCGCTCGGTCAGACCGTGGTGATGATGCGGCGCTTCTCCCCCGTCGACACCCTGGGTCTCGTCGAGCAGCACGGGGCGAACGTGCTGGTCGTGGTCCCGACCATGCTGCAGCGGATCCTCGACCTCGGACCGGAGAAGATCGCCGAGTACGACACCTCGAGCCTGAGGATCGTCTTCTCCGCGGGTTCGTCGCTCTCGCCCGACGTGTGCCGCCGGACGACGGAGGCCTTCGGGCACGTGCTGTACAACCTGTACGGATCCACCGAATGCGCCGTCGCGACGGTCGCGACCCCCGACGACATCCGGCAGGCCCCCGGCACGGCCGGTCGCCCTCCGGTGACCTGCCGGGTGGTGCTGTTCGACGACGACGGCAAGCGCATCACCGAACCGCACGTCTCCGGCCGCATCTTCGTCTCGAGCGGTCTGTCCTTCGCCGGCTACACCGACGGTCGCGACAAGGAACGCATCGACGGACTGCTGTCGATCGGCGACATCGGGCACTGGGACGAGAACGGCCTGCTCTTCGTCGACGGCCGCGACGACGACATGATCGTCTCCGGCGGCGAGAACGTCTATCCGCTCGAGGTCGAGAACCTGCTCGCCGAACGGGAGGACGTGCTCGACGCCGCCGTGGTCGGTGTCGCCGATTCGCAGTTCGGGCAGCGGCTGCGGGCCTTCGTGGTCCCCTCCCCCGATTCCTCCCGCGACGCCGAGGACATCAAGGCGTTCGTGAAGGCGAATCTCGCCCGGTACAAGGTCCCGCGCGAGGTGGTCTTCCTCGACGAGCTGCCACGCAATGCCACCGGGAAGCTGCTGCGCCGGGTGCTGGAGGAGATGGATGTGCCCGAGGATCCCGAGAAGGGGTACACCGCGGCCCGGGGCTGACCCTCGAACGAACGAAGGCCGGTCGTCCGAGACGACCGGCCTTCGTGGTGGTAGCGGGGACAGGATTTGAACCTGCGACCTCTGGGTTATGAGCCCAGCGAGCTACCGAGCTGCTCCACCCCGCGTTGCATGAACGAACCTACACGAGCGCGGAAACGGAATGCAAATCGCCTCGTCGGACGCGGATGCGCCTCGACGACAACCGGAATCGCGCCTTCCCGCAGGTGGTCCGGTTCACATTTCCACCATGACTATCACCACATAACGGAGGTGTAACGATCTTGCATCGACCCCCGTTATCATCTTCCTGAACTGGGGAAACCCGACGCCGTCATCCCATCAGGTGGACAGGCTCCCCTCTCGGCGCGGGGATGACGGGCCGCGACCCGCTTTGTACTGTCGGTCCCGGCTCGAAACAGCCGAGCCACCACCGGCCCGTCGCCGCCAGTCTGCCCCGCGGGATCCGGTGCCTACGAAGACCCGAGGGGCAGGGACGCGACCGACACGGTCCCCGATCCGGACGGAGACATTCTCCGTCGGCCGAGATCGACGAGGGCCGTCGCGCTCCGCGAGCGCGGGAAGGACTCCACAGCATGACCAACTTCAGCACGCGTGCATTCCGCACTGCCGTCGTCACCGGTGCACTCGCCGCGGTTCCGTTCGCGCTCGCCACCGGCACCGCGTCCGCCGCCCAGCACAACTGGGACGGCGTCGCCCAGTGCGAGAGCGGTGGCAACTGGGCCATCAACACCGGCAACGGCTACTACGGCGGCCTGCAGTTCTCGCAGAGCACCTGGGAGGCCAACGGCGGCAACGGTCGCGCAGACCAGGCCTCGAAGGCGGAGCAGATCCGCGTCGCCGAGAACGTCCTGCAGACGCAGGGCCCCGGTGCATGGCCCGTCTGCGGTCAGTACCTGACCACCGAATCCGCGCCGGCCGAGGTCGCCCAGGCCGTCGACACTGCGAACCAGCTCGCCCAGCAGTACGGCTTCGGCGCCGAGTTCGCGCAGATCGTCGACATCACGCTGGCCGGTCGCTGACGCAGACCGCCTCCAAGAACACGACGAAGGCCCGCGGTTCGCACCGCGGGCCTTCGTCGTGTCCGTTTCCGTTACCGGATCAGCCGCCGGTGGACTCAGCCGCCAGTGGATTCGTAGGCGTCGACGGCCTGCTGCACCCGCCGCAGCGCCCGACCGTAGGCTTCGAAATCGCCGCTGGTCTGCGCGTTGGCCAGCTCCGCAAGTGCCGAATCGAGCTCCGCGACCGCGGCATCGCGATTCGCGGGAGCGGTCGGCGCCGGCGAGGCGGGCTGCTGTTGCTGCTGATCGGAAGGCTGGTTCTGCTCCTCCGTGCCCTCGCCGATCGCCTCACCGCGGGTCTCGTCGTCGACCTCGGCGGTGGGCAGCGCCTCACCACCGGGAGCGGTGGCCGCGTCGCCGACACCGGATCCGAAGACCTGGTCGAGCGCCCCGGCCAGGGTGGGCGCGTAACCGATCCGGACACCACCGCTGGCACCGGGCTCCCGGTAGCTGACGAGCACGCGCGACAGCTGCGGGAAGGTCGACGTACTGCCCGCCGTCGCATTGCGCTCGGTGTACATCGGCTGGACGTACAGGATGCCGCCGTCCGCGATGGGCAGGGTGAGCAGATTGCCGTACTGGATCCGGTTGGACCGTTCGAGCAGGGTCCGCTCCGAAGCCACTCGGGTGTCGGAGATCATCGCGTTCTGCGTCTGCTCCGGACCGAAGGTCTGCGTGTCCGTCGGTAGCTGCAGGATCGTGAACTTCCCGTAGTTCTCCGGATCGGACTCGACCGAGATGTAAGCCGACAGGAACTGCCGGTTGTAACCCACCATCGCCGAGGTCAGACGGAACCGCGGATCCGCCGACTCACGATCGCCCATCAGCAGGTAGTAGGGCGGCTGGTTCGCGCTCGTGTCGACCGTCGGATCGGCCGGCACCGACCAGAACGCGTTGTTCGTGAAGAACTCGCGCGGGTCGTCGACGTGGTACTTGGCGAGCATCTCGCGCTGCACCTTGAACAGATCCTCCGGGTACCGGAAGTGCGCCCGCAGTTCGTCGGAGATCTGGTCCTGCGGGGTCACCGCCTCGGGGAAGACACCCATCCACGCCTTCAGGACCGGATCCTGATCGTCGACCTGGTAGAGCGTGACGGTGCCGTCGTAGGCGTCGACCGTCGCCTTGACCGAGTTGCGGATGTACGAGACCTCCTTGCGGGGCAGCAACCGGCCGGTGTTCTGGTCGATGCTGTCCTCGACGAGGCCCTCGAGCGACGCGCGCTGCGCATACGGGTAGTAGTCGAGTGTGGTGTACGCGTCGACGACCCACTTGATGCGGCCGTCGATCGCCGCCGGGTAGGCGTCGCCGTCGGCCGTCAGCCACGGCGCGACCTTCGTCACGCGCTCACGCGGGTCGCGGTTGAACAGGATCTTCGAGTCGCTGCCGATGGCGCTCGAGAACAGGATGTTGCGTTCGCCGTACTTCGCGGCGAAGGCGAGCCGGTTGAACCAGTTGCCGATGTCGACGCCGCCCGTACCGGTGTAGGTGTACTTCTCGGTGTCGGTGTCGTACTCGCGCGGACCGGACGAGTCGGCGCTGTTGCCGACGATCGCGTAGTCCGGATCGGCCTCGGCGATGACCTCGCCGTAGTAGATGCGGGGCTGCTCGACGGGGATGACCTGGTTCTCCGCGGCGAGCGACGCCAGGTCGCTGACGAAGTAGACCGGGTAGCCGCTGTTGCTGTTGGCGGCCTCCTCCGCCGAGGCACTCGCGGCGGCGTTCACACGGTTGGCGGGCGCCGCGACGAGACCGTTGCCGTGCGTGTACACGGTGTGGCGGTTGATCCAGTCGGTCTGGTTGCCGGTCAGGCTCGTGGGCGAGAGCTCACGCGCCGCGACGATGTAGTCCTCCATACGACCGTCGAGCTCGTACCGGTCGATGTCGAGCGACTCGGGGTAGCCGTAGAAGTTCTTCAGCTGCGTCTGCTGCGTGAAGGTGCGGGGAAGCACGTTCGGGTCGAGCAGGCGGGCGTTCGCGATCGTGGTGATGTCGGCCGGGATGTTCTCGGGCGAGGTGGTGCCCACACCCGGGTAGTCCTCGTACGCCACCTTGTCGTCGGTGATGCCGTACGCCTCACGGGTCGCGGCGATGTTGCGCTCGATGTACTCGCTCTCCTTGTCGGCAGCGTTCGGGCGCACCGAGAACTGCTCGACCATGAGCGGGTACACCGCGCCGACGAGGATCGACGAGAGCACGAGCAGCGCCGTCGCGAGCGCGGGGATCCGCAGGTCGCGCAGGAAGATCGCGGCGAAGAACGCGATCGCGCAGATGACGGCGATCGCGAGCAGGATGAGCTTGGCCGGCAGCACCGCGTTGATGTCGGTGAAGCCACCACCGGTGAAGGTGGGTTCCTTGCGGCTGCTCCACAGCAGTTCGTACCGGTCGAGCCAGTAGGCGACCGCCTTGAACGCGACGAACAGTCCGGCGAGGACGGCGAGCTGGACACGCGAGGCCGTCGACATGCTTCCACCCCGACCGGCGAGGCGGATGCCGCCGAAGATGTAGTGCGTGACGAGGTTCGCGATGAACCCGAGCACGATCGCGACGAAGAACCAGTTGAGCAGGAATCGGTAGAACGGCAGGTCGAAGGCGTAGAAGCCGACGTCGAGACCGAACTGCGGATCGGTGGTGCCGAAGTCACCGCCGTTGAAGAACATCTGCACGGTGACCCAGCCGGCCTGGGCGACCAGACCGGAGAGCACACCGAGCACGACCGGGATACCGATCCCGAAGGCGCGCATGCGCGTCATCACGGTGGTGCGGTAGCGCGCCACCGGATCGTTGGGTCCGGTGGTCGGTACGAAGACCGGGCGCGACCGGTAGGCGAGCAGCATCGCCAGCCAGACGACACCGCCGATGAACAACCCGACCACCAGGAACAGTGCGATCCGGGTCAGGAGAACCTTGACGTATACGTCCCGGAAGTCGACCTCGCCGAACCAGAGCCAGTTGGTGTAGGTGTCCACCAACCGCGGTCCGAGCAGGAGCAGCACTGCGGCCACCACTGCCAGGATCAGCAGAACTCTGCTCCGCTTCGACAATGTAGGTACTCCGGTCGGGGGCCTCATGCCCACGTGCCACGCTCCCAACTCGTCCGGCGGCGCGATCGCACCGCATCTGTACATCTCGCGCTCGACGAACGCGTACGAACGCGCCTCGTTCTCACGGAGTGACCGTTTCGCCCCACTCTACGGAATCCTCCTACCGGGGGTCGTACGACGCAGGTCCGGCAGCGCCCACCCGCGTACGGGTGCCAGGATAGGCCGGTGAACCAACGTCTTCCCGTACCTTCCGAACAAGCACTCGCGCGCGCCGTCCACGAGATCATCGATTTCGCGGATGCGGAGGGTTGGGACCGCCCTCCCGTGATGTTCGCGCTCGTCCCGACCGTGCTTCTCGCAGCCGCCGAACCCACCCTCGCCGACCAGCTCGACGAGGGGCACGAGTACACGCCGATCGCGCAGGAGGACTTCCCCGACGACATCGAGGGCGGCAGTCCCGCACTCGAGGAGTTCCTCGCCACGACCACCTGGCCCGGCTCGGTCGCCGGGTGCGCCCTCGTGCAGGAGGTGGTCGTGTTGCCGCCGAGCGCCGAGAACGAACTCGACGACGCCTTCGCGCCGCTGCTCGCCGATGCCCACGCGGCGGACGAGGCGGCACGACTCGCAGCGCACAGTCACCCGGAGCGGCGCGCCGCCCGTCTCATCTCCGCCGTGCTGCGCGACGGGCCGTCGCTCTCGCTCCTGCAGTTGCGTCCGCTCGACGACGACGATCCGTTCGCGGGCGCCGAGCTGCGGACCTACGACAACCTCGCCCCGCATGTCGTGGCGGCGTTGTACGCGACCCTCGAGGCGAGCGACGACGACTACTGAGCTGCCGGATCACCGAGCTGTCGGTGCTGCGGCGAGTGTGATCAGCTGCAGGCCGGCGCGTCGCTTCCGTCCGCGATCGCGGCCAGCGCGTCGATCGCGCCCTCGAGCGTCTCGACCTTCACGAGTTGCACGCCCTCGGGGGCGCCGCTCTGCGCCTCCGCGCAGTTCTCGGCGGGCACCAGGAAGACCGTCGCGCCGTCCTCCGACGCCGCGGTGAGCTTGTGGGTGATCCCGCCGATCGGCCCGACCATCCCGTCCGAGTCGATCGTGCCGGTACCGGCGACGTCCAGGCCACCGTTGAGCAGGCCCGGGCTGAGCTTGTCCACCACGGCCAGGCTGAACATCAGGCCGGCGGACGGGCCACCGATGTCGGCCAGGTTGAAGGTGACCTCGAAGGGCACCTCGGGGACCTCCTCGGTGGCGATGCCCAGGAAGCCCTTGTCCGGGTCGCCGGGCCGGGGACCGACCGGAACGTCGAACGACTCCTCGGCATCGCCGCGCAGGACGGTGATGCCCACCGACTCACCGGGCGGCACGTCGCCGACCGCGCGCTGCACCTGGCCGGCCGTGCGCATCTCCTCGCCGCCGACGGCGACGATCCGGTCGCCCGCCTCGAGCAACCCGGAAGCGGGAGCCTCCTGACCCACCTCCGCGATCCGCAGGGTCACCGGCAGGTCGAGATAGTGCAGGGCGGCCAGTTCGGCGGAGCGCTCCGACTGGGCGAACTGCGCCTGGTCGACGGCCTGCACCTCGTCCTTGCTGCGGTCGGGCGGATAGACCTGTTCGCGCGGCGCGACGCCGTAGCGACCGCTGATCCAGGCGGTGAAGGTCTGCGCGAGGGTGAGATTGTCGGTGACCCCGACGGTCGTCATGAACAGACTGCCCTCGGTCTCGTCCGCCTCGATCCCCTCGAGCGCGACGACCGGGGTGCCCTCGATCTCGCCGAGCGTGTCGAAGACGGGGCCCGGACCGAGCGCCACGTACGGCGCCCGGACGTTGAACGCCACGACCACGATGACGAGGATCGGGAGCACGAGCGCGAGCGGCAGGACGTAGCGACGATTCACCCGGCCAGGGTAACGGTCGCCCGACCGCCCCCTTCACACCACGACCGTGTCGTGTTCGCCATGAGCGTGACCACGATGCCGGTCCCCGCCCCGGCCGCCTTGTACCGTTGGATACATGAGCGACACGCCCTTCGGATTCTCGAATCCCGACGACGACCCCGACCGCAGGAAGGACGAGGGTTCCGGTAGCGGCGGCTCCGGTGGCGGCATCCCGTTCGGATTCGGACTCCCCGGCAGCGGCGGGGGCGACAACCCGTTCGGCGGTCAGGGCTTCGATCCCGCGCAGTTCGGTCAGATGCTCAGCCAGTTCGGTCAGATGCTCGCCGGCATGGGCAGCGCCATGGGTTCCGGCGGCGGCTCGGGCCCGGTCAACTACGACATCGCGACGAAGCTCGCACGCCAGCAGATCGGGTCCGTCGACCCGGTCCCGCCCCGCACCACCGACGCCGTGGCCGACGCCGCGCGCCTCGCGGAACTGTGGCTCGACGCGGCCACCACGCTGCCCGCGGGTGCGTCGAAGGTCGTGGCGTGGACGCCCGTCGACTGGCTCGACAACACCCTCGAGACGTGGAAGCGCCTGTGCGATCCGATCGCCGAGCAGGTCAACGGCATGATGCTGAACGGCCTGCCCGAGGAGGCCCGCGCGATGGCCGGGCCCATGCTCGGCATGTTCTCGCAGATGGGCGGGGTCGCCTTCGGCTCCCAGCTCGGCCAGGCCCTCGGCCAGCTGTCGAAGGAAGTGCTCACCTCCACCGACATCGGTCTTCCGCTCGGCCCGGAGGGCACCGCCGCCCTGCTGCCGGCCGCGGTCGAGAGCTTCGGTGAAGGACTCGAACAGCCCGCCCAGGAGGTGCTCGTCTTCCTCGCCGCACGCGAGGCCGCCCACCAGCGCCTCTACAGCCACGTGCCGTGGCTGCGTCAGCGGATGCTGGCGACCGTCGAGGAATACGCACGCGGCATCCGCATGGACATGTCGTCGATCGAGGATCTCGCGCAGGGACTCGACTCGTCGGCTCTCACCGACCCGTCCAAGCTCGAGGAGATCCTCAAGCAGGGTGCGTTCGAACCCCAGACCACCCCGGAGCAGAAGGCCGCCCTCGAACGGCTCGAGACGATGCTCGCGCTCGTCGAGGGCTGGGTCGAGACGGTCGTCGCCGACGCCCTCGGCGAGCGGCTCCCGGGCGCCTCGGCCCTGACCGAGACCCTGCGCCGTCGCCGCGCCACGGGCGGACCGGCGGAGCAGACCTTCGCCACGCTCGTCGGCCTCGAACTCCGGCCCCGGAAGGTGCGCGAGGCCGCCGCGCTGTGGCGACGCCTCACCACCGATGCCGGCACCGAGGCCCGCGACCACGTGTGGGCGCACCCCGACCTGCTGCCGGACTCGTCGGATCTCGACAACCCGGCAGCCTTCGTCGACCGTGTGATCGGCGGCGGCACCGGAGCCTTCGACGATCCGATCGCCCAGTTGCAGGCGACCATGGAACGCGAGCAGGCCGAACGCGATCGCGCCGCCGAGGAGGGATCCGACGAGGATCGTCCCGGGGACGACAGCACCTCCTAGAACGACCCGACAGAGGCACCCGCGCCTGTGGACAACTGCTCCTCGTGAGCCGTCCACGGGCGCGGGTGCTGTCAGTCTGTCTCCATGATCACCGCATCGCGCGAGACGACCACGAATCCTGCGCCGCCCGAGGCGGCGGTTCTCCGGGTCGATCCCGAACTGGCCGTGCTCGAACGGTCCGACGGCTCGATCCAGCTCGGTTGGGGTCCCGGCACCGCGACCGTCGTCCTGCCACCCGAAGGCATGGACAGCTTCGACCTCGGCGTTCTCGTCCGGCTGCTCGACGGCCGGCTCACCCTCGACGAGGTGCTCGACGCCGCGGCCGAGCGTGGGCTTCCGTCGGGACGGGTGCGCCAGGTGCTCGACGAGCTCACCGCCACGGGCGCGGTCCGGCAGGTCCCCTCGTCGCCGGTCGGTCCGGCGCGACCGCGGCGGGTGCGGGTCCACGGCTCGGGTCCGCTCGCCTCGGCGATCGTCGACGATCTCCCGGTGTGGGACGTGCGGTGGGTGCGCTCGTCGTCCGGTGACGAACCGCAGGGTCCGGCCGACTGCGTCGTCCTTGCCGACGGCCAGGTGCCCGACCCCCATCTCGTGAGCATGCTCGTACGGGTCGGGATCCCTCATCTCGCGGTGCGGATCAGGGACGGACGCGGCATCGTCGGGCCGTTCGTACTCCCCGGCCGGAGCAGTTGCCTGCGCTGCGCCGATCTCGTGCGGACCGATCTCGATCCGTCCTGGCCACGGCTGGCGAGTCAGCTGTACGGGCGGCAGGGCCACGCCGGCCGGGCGGTGACGTCGGCGACCGCGGCGATGGCCGTCGGCCAGATCGAGGCGTTCCTCTCCGCCGATCCGTCGGTGACTCCGGCGGTCGATCGCACGCTCGAACTGGACCTACGATCCCACCGCATCGTCACGCGTCGGTGGTTCCGTCATCCCCGGTGCGACTGCTCGGCCGTCGCTCGGGTCGGTCAGGCATGATGGGGGGCGTGCCAGACATCCCTCGCAGAAGCTCGTCCCGCACTGCCAAGCTCGCGAGCATTCCTCTGGGAATCGCCGGGCGCGCTGCCGTGGGTTTCGGTCGTCGGCTCGCCGGTGGAGATCGGGAGGAGATCGACGCCGAGATGACGGCGAAGGCCGCCGAACAGTTGTTCAGCGTGCTGGGCGAACTCAAGGGCGGCGCCATGAAGTTCGGCCAGGCCCTGAGCGTGATGGAAGCCGCCGTCCCGGAGGAGTTCGCCGAGCCGTATCGGGAGGCGCTCACCAAACTGCAGGCCGAGGCCCCTCCCCTGCCCGCCCGGGCCGTGCACCGCGTGCTCGACCAGCAACTCGGCACGAAGTGGCGCGAGCGCTTCGAGTCGTTCGACGACGTGCCCGTCGCGTCGGCCAGTATCGGCCAGGTGCATCGGGCCGTGTGGTCGGACGGACGCGAGGTCGCGGTGAAGGTCCAGTACCCGGGCGCCGACGAGGCACTGCGCGCCGACATGCGCACGCTGTCCCGGTTCGCCGGATTGTTCGCCACGATGATGCCGGGCGCCGATGTGCGTGCGCTGCTCGACGAGTTGTCCGCACGCACCGAGGAAGAACTCGACTACCGGATCGAGGCCGACAACCAGCGGGCCTTCGCCAAGGCCTTCGCCGGCGACGAGAAGTTCCTGATCCCGCGTGTCGTCGCGAGTGCACCGAAGGTCGTCGTGACCGAATGGCTTTCGGCCACTCCGCTGTCGGCGATCATCAGCGGTGGTACGCGGGAGCAGCGCAACCGGGCCGGTGCGCTGCTCGCGGAGTTCCACTTCTGCTCGCCCGCACGGGCCGGTCTGCTCCACAGCGACCCGCATCCGGGCAACTTCATGCTGCTCGACGACGGCCGTCTCGGGGTCATCGACTTCGGGGCCACGGCAGCGATGCCCGACGGCTTCCCGCCGGTGCTCGGACGGATGGTCCGGCTCGCCCTCGACGAGCGTTTCGACGAACTCACCCGGCTGCTCTACGACAACAAGTTCGTGCTGCCCGGCCGCACGGTCACCGACGAGGAGATCGCCGACTACCTCCGGCCGTTCACCGATCCGATCCACACCGAGTCGTTCCACTTCACCCGCGCATGGCTGCAGCGGGTGGCGGGCACGGCCACGGACTTCTCGAGTTCCACCTTCAAGACGGCCCGGACGCTGAACCTTCCGCCCGAGTACGTGAGTGTGTTCCGGGTACTGCTCGGTTCGGTCGGCATCTGCGCTCAGCTCGACGCCGAGGCACCGTACATGCGCATCCTCAGCGAATGGCTACCCGGCTTCGTCGAGGAGTGACGAAGCCGGGCAACCGTATTCACGCACAGACCAGTTCCTTGCGGGGTTCGGGCAGCGGATTCTTCCGAGGCCGGCCCCGCGGCCGCTTGCGGGCCACGACGACACCACGGTCGATGATCTCCCCGCCCCACACGCCCCAGGGTTCCTCCCGCTCGAGAGCGGCGTCGAGGCACCGGGCACGCACCGGGCAGCCCGCGCACAGCGTCTTGGCATACTCGAGATCGGCCGGGGTCTCGGCGAACCACAGGTCGGGGTCGTTGTCGTGGCACGGCAGGGTGTCGCGGTCGCGGTCGTCGCGTGACACCGCGAAAGTGTCGCTGCGCGACAGGATGTCGGTACGACGCATCTCGTCTCCTTCCGTTCGGTTCGACAGGCTCGACGGGTATTCGCTCGGCACGTGAGCTCCTTCGTTGGTTCGGTGGAATGCGATGCGAACCCGGCCGGAGAACGAGAAAGGCCACGGTCCGCTGGGCGGGGTCCGTGGCCTGGAGGAGACGAAGGTCTACCGGGAGATACTTCCCGATCGACTTCCGACCACGGACGAGACGGCGGCGGCGTACACACGTCGGCGTGCACGCGGCGCGGCTACCACTGCGGCAGCCACAGGTGTGGCGGCGGTACCAGCCACAGGTGTGGCGGCGGTACGAGCCACAGGTGTGGCGATGCGAGTGGTAGCGGCGGCCACAGCGACACGAGGGGCCGCTGTCGCTGCAAGAGCATCGAAGCCGAGCATCGGGGCCACCTCACTTTCTCGTCGCGCACGGGCCGTCTCCCGTGACATCGTCATCCAGCCTAGATTCGTGGACACGATCGGCACAAGTTATTTTCTACCTGCGGTTTCGTGCCGCGTTCTTCGTCCCGGCACTACAGTCGGAGGGCATGTCCCTCGCGACCACGAGATTCCTGCCCGTCCTCGACTGCCCGGATCCGCGCGCGCTCGCCGACTTCTACCGCCGGTTGCTCGGATGGACGATCACCAACGAGCGAGAAGACTGGGTCGAACTCGCCCGTGACGACTCGACGGCCATCGCGTTCCAGCGCGATCCCGACTTCACGCCGCGGCACTGGCCCGCCGACGGTGTGCACGCCCATCTCGACTTCCACGTACCCGACCTCGACGAGGCCGAACGTCTCGTCCTCGGGCTCGACGCGCTGCGCGCCGACGACGGCTCGAACAAGACCACCTTCCGGGTGTTCCGCGATCCGGCCGGGCACTACTTCTGCCTGTGCGCCGAGTGATCCCCGCCGGGTAGTCCTCAGAGGTCGAGAGTGTCGACGGTGCGCTGGAGGTCGAGAGTGTCGACGGTGCCCTAGAGGTCGAGAGTGTCGACGGTGCCCTAGAGGTCGAGAGTGTCGACGGCGCGCTCCCCTCGCACGAGGGCGAGCACGTCGGCGCCGTACTGCTCGAGCTTCTTCGCCCCGATCCCCGGGATGGCGACCAACGCACGATCGTCGCGCGGCTGCTGTTCGGCGATCGCGACGAGGGTGTTGTCGCTGAAGACGACGTAGGCCGGAACCTTCATCTCCTTCGAGCGTTCCCGGCGCCATTCCTTGAGCGCGACGAGCAGGTTCTCGTCGAGATCGGACGGGCAACCCTCGCAGCGGCCGAGCATGGTCGAGGTGGTGCCCATGAGCGGCTTGCCGCAGACACGGCACTGCGGGCGCTTCTTCCGCGGGGAGGCCCGTTCGGCGATCTTCGAGGCAGGTGAACTGTCGGGGATGAGCCCGTGCAGGAAGCGGGAGCGTCGCCGCGACCGGCGACCGCCCGCCGTGCGGGACAACGCCCACGACAGTTGCAGGTGCACGCGGGCACGGGTAACGCCGACGTAGAGCAGCCGCCGTTCCTCCTCGATGCCGGCCTCGTCGGGTGGGGTGTCCTTGTCGCCGGTGACGTGGGTGATCGGCAGGGTGCCGTCGGTGAGTCCGACGAGGAAGACCGCGTCCCATTCGAGGCCCTTCGCCGCGTGCAGCGACGCGAGCGTGACCCCCTGGACGGTCGGTGGCTGGCGCGCTTCGGCACGGGCCGCGAGATCGCGCAGCAGACCCTGCAGATCGAGGTCGGGTTCGTGCTCGAGCAGTTCCTCGGTGAGCTGCACGAGCGCGACGAGCGACGCCCAGCGCTCGCGTGCCTGCGCGCCCACCGGTTCGGTGTCGGTCAGGCCGAGCGGCACCAGGGTGGCCCGGACGAGGCTGAGCAGCCCGGCACCGCGACCGGCGTCCTCCGGCAGGTCGTCACGCGTACCCACCTGGCGCAGCGCGTTGACCGCCTGCCGGACCTCCGCGCGGTTGAAGAAGCCTTCGCCGCCGCGCACCTGGTACGGGATTCCTGCCTGCGTGAACGCCTGCTCGTAGGCCTCGGACTGGGCGTTGATGCGGTAGAGCACCGCGATCTCGGCCGCCGGGACCCCCTTGCCCATCAGCTTCGCGACGGCCTTGGCGACCGCCTGGGCTTCGGCGGGTTCGTCGTCGAACTCGGCGAAGGTGGGCTCCGGCCCGGACGGACGCTGACCGACGAGCTTGAGCCGGGTGCCGGCGATGCGGCCCCGCGCCGCACCGATCACGCGGTTGGCGAGGTCGACCACCTCCGGGGTGGAGCGGTAGTCGCGTTCGAGGCGCACGACCGTGGCGTCGGGGAACCGGCGCGAGAAGTCGAGCAGGTGCTTCGGGGTGGCGCCGGTGAACGAATAGATGGTCTGGTTGGCGTCGCCGACCACCGTGAGATCGTCGCGCTCGCCGAGCCATGCGTCGAGCACGCGCTGCTGCAGCGGCGTGACGTCCTGGTACTCGTCGACGACGAAGCAGCGGTAGCGGTCGCGGAACTCCTCGGCCACCGCGAGGTTGTCCTCGAGGGCCGCGGCGGTGTGCAGCAGCAGGTCGTCGAAGTCGAGATACATCCCGTCGCCCGACCGGGTCTTGAGCTGCTCGTACGTCTCGTAGACACGCGCGACCCGCTCGGGATCGGCCGGTGGGGTGCGGTGGGCGCGGGCGGCCGCGGCCGGATAGTCCTCGGGTGCGACGAGCGTGCCCTTGGACCATTCGATCTCCGACAGCAGGTCGCGCACGGTGTCGGTGTCGGTCGGGAAGCCGCACCGGTGCGCCGCCTGCGAGACGGCCGCGAACTTGCGGTCGAGCAGTTGCCACGGCGTGTCGCCGACGACCTGCGGCCAGAAGTACCGCAGCTGCCGCAACGCCGCGGCGTGGAAGGTGCGGGCCTGCACCTGCGTGCCGTCGCCGCCGATACCCAGGGCGCGCAGGCGTGAGCGCATCTCCCCTGCCGCGCGGGCGGTGAAGGTGACGGCGAGGACCTGACTCGCGGAGACGTGACCGGCGGAGACGAGGTGGGCGATGCGGCGCGTGATGGTGCGGGTCTTGCCGGTGCCGGCACCGGCGAGCACGCAGACCGGCCCGCGTGGGGCGAGTACCGCTGCTGCCTGCTCGGGGTCGAGACCGTCCACCACATCCGCACACATGGCCTCCATCATGACAGCGACCGCCGACAGCGCAGCCCACCGGTGACCTCGCCCGCTGTGGTGAGGACCACAGCCCACCCCGGTCGCGGAACATGTTCGACGGCTGTGATGTTCTCGAAGACATGACGACCACCGACGCACCCGC
The DNA here is from genome assembly GCF_002215235.1 of Rhodococcus sp. BUPNP1. Lineage (NCBI taxonomy): Bacteria > Bacillati > Actinomycetota > Actinomycetes > Mycobacteriales > Nocardiaceae > Rhodococcus > Rhodococcus sp. BUPNP1. The sequence continues at coordinate 6,675 of NZ_NERM01000032.1, read as the reverse complement.
CCTGACCGTCTACTCCACCACCTGGTGCGGTTACTGCAGGCGGCTGAAGACCCAGCTCGACCAGAACGGCATCGCGTACACCGAGATCGACATCGAGTCGGATCCGGCAGCCGCGGAGTTCGTCGGCAGCGTCAACAACGGCAACCACGTGGTGCCCACCGTCAAGTTCGCCGACGGCAGCACCGCCACCAACCCGTCGCTCGCCGAGGTCCAGCGCGCTCTGGGTCTGTAGTTCCTGCTCGTTCGGAAAGGCCGGTCGCGTCCGTCGCGGCCGGCCTCTCTCGTGCCCGGGCTTCTACTCCGGGCCTTCTACTCCTTGGCCCAGCCTTCGAGCATCCCGCGCGCGATGGAGATCGAGCCGGGCAGCAGCAGCGGGGCGTCCTCGGCGGAGGCCCAGTCACCCGTCGCCAGCGCCGCACGGACCTCGTCGCGGGTGAACCACCGCGCCTCGGTGATCTCCCCGTCGCGGAAGTCCAGCGCCTGCTCGGGATCGGCGATGGCCGCGAATCCCAGCATGAGCGACCGAGGGAACGGCCAGGGCTGACTGCCGAGATACCGCACGTCGCGCACCTCGACACCGACCTCTTCGCGGATCTCCCGCACCACGCACGATTCGAGCGACTCACCGGCTTCCACGAAGCCCGCGAGAACGGAGAAGCGCCGCTCGGGCCACACCGGCTGGCGGGCGAGCAGCACCCGGTCGTGTCCGTCGTGCACGAGGCAGATGATCGCCGGGTCGGTGCGGGGGAACTCCTCGTGCCCGGTCTCGGTGCTGATCCGGGACCAACCGGACATCGTCGGGCGGGTGGGCGAGCCGTCGACCGCGCTGTAGCCGGCGTTGTCGTGCCAGTTCAGCAACGCGACCGCGCTGACCATCAGGTCGGCGTCGGCATCGTCGAGACGCTCGCCGACGCGCCGCAGATCGGCCACCGTGCCCGTCTGCGCCAGGACGCGGGTCGCCCAGACGTGGTGTCCGTCGCGGATACCCAGGAAGATCGCGCCCTCGACCGGTTCGGGGCCGAGTTCGGACGCCTCACCGAGCACGAGCGCGCTGTCGGAGACGCGGACCTGGTTACGCCGGTCGACCCGCAGAAGTTTCGCGTCGGCCCAGCCGGCGCGCAGGGCGTCCTCGTCCTTACGCAGTTCCTCCGCCCGGTCGACGACGGTACGTGAGAGCAGCGGGGTACCCGACAGAGCGAAACCGGTCACATCAGCACCCTAGCCACGCATGGCGCCCGGCGGCGAACCCACCAGGCGGATGTAGAGCAGTTTGTCGTTCGCTTCGAGCGCGTCGACCTCGGGCGAACCGATCCGCCACATCCGCCCGTCCCGGACGACGGCGAGAACGATGTCCTTGAGATGCCGCGGGGATCCCCCGACCTCGCTGGGGTCGACGTCGCGTTCGGCGATGGCGAATCCCGCCTCCGGGGTGAGCAGGTCCTCGATCATCTCGACGACGTTCGGCGTGGTCGTGGCGATACCGAGCAGGCGACCCGCCGTCTCCGACGAGATGACCACCGAGTCGGCTCCCGACTGACGCAGCAGGTGGGTGTTCTCCGACTCGCGGATCGCGGCGACGATCTTCGCGCGCGGAGCGATCTCGCGGGCGCTGAGGGTCACGAGTACCGCGGTGTCGTCTCGGTTCGCGGCGACGATCACGGCGGCTGCGTGCTGCACTCCGGCGAGGCGGAGCACATCGGATTTCGTCGCCGAACCCTGGACCGTCACGAGTCCCTGCCCTGCGGCGGACTCGAGAACGACCGGATCGGTGTCGACGACGACGATCTCGGACGGCGGGACTCCGTCGCCGAGCATCGCGTCGACCGCGGTACGGCCCTTGGTACCGAAGCCGATGACGACGGTGTGATTACGCACGCGGCGCCTCCAACGCTGGATCTTGAATGCTTGCCGGGAACTCTCGGTCAGTGCAGAGAGCGTGGTACCGACCAGCACGATGAGGAAGAACACCCGCAGTGGAGTGATCACCAGGATGTTGATCAGTCTCGCTTGGGGGGTGAAGGGGGTGATGTCGCCGTAACCGGTGGTCGAGAGCGACACGGTGGCGTAGTAGATGCAGTCGAGCAGCGACAGTTCGCTGCCCTGCGAGTCGCGGTAGCCGTCGCGGTCGAGGTAGACCACGAGAACCGCGAGGATCAGCGCAGCGAAGGCGTAGCCGATGCGACGCGCGATCGCGAAGCCGGGACTCGTCTGCTCCTGCGGTACGCGCAGCACACCGACGAGCGCGAAGTCGGGGCGCTCGGTGAGCTGATCGGAGCGGCTGAACCGCGCACGCAACCTCCCGGGCATCGCGGTGTCCCACCTTCCTGCTGTCGACCTGCGCCGGAGACCGCCCTCCGCCGTCGCGGCACCGGGCGGACCGCCTCGATACCGGATCGCAGCCTACCGCCGCGCGCTAGTCTGGCACGCATGTCCACGAAAGCGTCGCAGCGCTCTGCGATCCGGCTGGCAAGTCTCCTCCTCGGCGTGGGGGTCCTGCACTTCGTGCGACCGGAACCGTTCGACGGCATCGTGCCCCGCGCCCTGCCGGGCGATGCCCGTACCTACACCTACGCCTCGGGGGTCGCGGAGATCGCCGTCGCCGGCGCGCTCGCCGTGCCCCGCACCCGGCGCCTCGGCGGTTCCCTGGCCGCGGCGCTGTTCCTGGCGGTCTTCCCCGCCAACGTGCAGATGGCCGTGACGTGGCTGCGCAGCCCGAAGATCTCCCCCGCCGCCAAGGCGGTGTCGCTTGCCCGGCTTCCGCTGCAGATCCCGCTCGTCACCGAGGCGCTGAAGGTCCGCCGCACCTCCTCCCGCTGAGCTACCCACACGCGGTGATTGAGGTCACATCGAGCGGGTATGCGTCGGTATGGACACCGCACGTGGTCTGAAGGTGGTCGTCGTCGGCGCGACCGGAAACCTGGGAACCGGGATCGTCGAGGCGCTCGGGCGCGAACCCGACGTCGCCGAGATCGTCGGCGTCGCGCGACGACCGGCGGAGTGGACGTCCCCCAAGGCGACGTTCACGGTCGCCGACACCACCACCGACGACTTCCGCCCGATCGTGCGGGGCGCCGACGCGGTGATCCACCTGTCGTGGCTGTTCCAGCCCACGCACCGCCCAGAGGTGACCTGGGAGAACAATGTGCTCGGCGCGATCTCGGTCTTCGAGGCGGCGGCCGCGGAGAAGGTTCCCGCGCTGATCTACTCGTCGTCGGTCGCGGCCTATTCGCCCGGAAGCTCGACGGATCGCGTCACCGAGGACTGGCCCACACACGGGTGGCCGGGTGCCGCCTATCCCCGCGAGAAGTCGTATCTGGAACGTTTTCTCGACACCCTCGAACTGCAGGCGCCGGAGACACGCGTCGTGCGGATGCGCCCCTACTTCATCTTCAAACGCGAATCTGCGACCTCGCAGCGACGCCTGTTCGTCGGCCCCCTGCTCCCGGGGAACTTGCTGCGCAGCGGATTGCTCCCCGTGATGCCGTTGGTCGAGGATCTGCGTGCCCAGGTACTGCACACGAGCGACGTGGCCGACGCCTTCGTCCGTGCGACGGTCCGGCCCGTCCGCGGCGCGTTCAACCTCGCCACGGAACCACCCGTGGACGGCGCGTTCCTGGCAGAGATGTTCTCCGCCAGAAAGATTCCGGTGCCGCGCGCGGCACTCCGCGAGGCCGTGCGGGCGGCCTGGCACGCGCATCTCGTCCCGGCCTCGCCCGGCCTGCTCGACACCGTGCTGCAACTTCCGCTGCTCGACAGCACCCGCGCCCGCACCGAACTGGGCTGGGAACCGCAGTATTCGCCGCCCGAGATCCTCGAGGAATTCCTGTCGGGCCTCCGAGAGGGAGCCGGGATGCCCACCGCTCCCCTGGCACCCGACACCGCCGGCCGCCGGGCACACGAGGTGGCCACCGGCGTGGGGCAGCGCCCCTGAGGCCGCATCACTCGCCGTCGGCACGCCCTCGCAGATTCCCCGCCTCGAGCACGAGGCGTTCGAGCATCGCCGCATTCGGCAGTTCCTCGGGGGCGACGGTGCGTCCGGTGCGGACGTAGTGGAAGGCCGCTCGGACCTTGTGCAACGGCAGTTCGGCCGGCCGGCCGGTGAGCCGCTCGGTCCGCGCCGCCATCAACTGGGCCCAGGCGAGCCGGTACGCGGCGAGCTGCACACCCACCGCGGCGAGCTTCTCACCTTCCGGTTCGGCGCCGGTCTTCCAGTCGATGACCGTCCAGCCGCCGTCCGGATCCTCGAAGACGGCGTCGATGCGGCCGCGGATCACGGTGCCGCCCAGGGCCGTTTCGAACGGCACCTCGACCTCGACGGGGTTGCGCGACGCCCATTTCGATCGCAGGAACGCCTCCTGGAGCCGGTCGAAGTGCGAATCGTCGCCGTCCTCGTCGTCGGCACCGGGAAGCTCGTCGAGGTCGAGCAGGCGTGTCGCGCCGAATCTGCGCTCGAGCCACGCGTGGAAGGCGGTGCCGCGACGCGCGAGCGGATTGGGCCGGAACGGCAACGGACGACGCAGACGGGCAGCGAGAGCGTCGGGATCGGTGGCGAGATCGACGAGCTGACTGACGGACAGCTGGGCGGGCAGCACCACCTCGGCGCTCTGCTCGGCGCGCTGTTCGCGTTCGGCCAGAAGCGCATCCACGTCGGTGGCCCACTCGTCGGGATCGTCGTCGTACTCGGTCGGGAGGTCGGTCCGGTCGAACTCGGCGAGGACCAGTGCCGCACCGCGTTCGACCTCGGTGCGCCGCGCACCGAGCGGGTCGCGCGGCCACAGTGCGCTGCGCGGTGACGCCGTGAGCGGGTTCTCCTCCTCCGGTTCGGGTTCCGGAGCCCAGTGGTCGACCGCACCGAGTTCGGGCCGGGCCGTGACGATCTCGTGCAGTTCCCCGAGGAACGGCGAGGGCCCCTTCGGTTCGGATCCGGTGTCGGCCCAGTGGTGGGCGGAAACGAACAGTGCTCGTTCGGTGCGGGTGAGAGCGACGTAGAACAACCGGCGGTCCTCGTCGAGCTTGCGGCGTTTGAGCGCGTCCTTGTGGGCGTCGATGGCCCGCTCGAGCATCTTGCGGTCGGAGACGTCGTCGAGGTCGAGCACGGGCACACCGTCGGTGCTGCCCGGATCGTCGTCGGGCAGCACCCGGTCGCCCCGCAGATGCGGGGGCAGTTCGGTCGTCGAGCCGAGCCAGGTCGCGGCGACCGTGGACGACGGGAATACCCCGGCGGCGACGTGTGGGACGGCGACGACCTCCCATTCGAGACCCTTCGCCGAGTGAACGGTGAGGACCTGCACCCGGTCGGGGTCGACCTCCACCTCACCGGGCGCGAGCCCCTGTTCGATCTCCTCCGCCGCCGCGAGGTAGGACAGCAGACCGGGCAGGGTCGCGTTGGTCCGTCCCGCATAGGACGCGACGACGGAGGCGAAGGCGTCGAGATGTTCGCGGCCGGCGACACCGCGTCGGCTGCCCACGCGGGCCTCGGTCTCGATGCCGATACCGAGAACACGCTCGACCTCGGCGACGAGTTCGGTGAGCGGCTGGCCGAGCCGCTCGCGCAGGGAGGTCAGTTCGCGGCCGAGCGCGACGATGCGCGCGTAGCCGAACTCCGAATAGCGGCTGCTGTCGCCGGGATCGGAGATCGCATCCGCGAGACCGGCCTGGTCGGCGTACTCACCGGGCAGTGCCGAATCGAGGGCGTCCTCGAGCGCGTCGGGATCGGTCACCGCACCGGCGACACCCCAACGCCCGGCGATGGCCAGTTCCTGGGCGCGTTCCCACAGTGCCTTCAGGTCGGCGGCACCGAGCTGCCAGCGCGCGCCGGTGAGCACCCGCACGGCCGCGCTCCCGGCCAGCGGATCGGCCGCGAGACGCAGCATCGCGAGCACGTCGGCGACCTCCGGCGTGTGCAGCAACCCGCCGATGCCGACGACCTCGACCGGAAGGTCGCGGGCGCGCAGCGCCTCGGCGATCGGCGCGGCGTCGGCGTTGCGTCGGACGAGGACCGCAGCGGTCGGCGGTGTGCGTCCGGCCTCGCGGGCGGCGGCGTACTCGGCGGCGATCCGGTCGGCGACCCAGTCCCGTTCGACCGCGACGTCGGAGTGCAGCGCGAGGCGGACGTCACCGGCGGTCGCGTCGGGGCGGGGACGCAACCGGCTGACCGACACCCCGCGATCGCGCAGAGGTTCGGACGAGACATTCGCCAGTTCGAGGGCCTGCGGCGGATTGCGCCAGCTGGTGAGCAGTTCGCGAGTGGGTGCCGGTTCGCCGTCGGCCGCCGGGAAGTCGGTCGCGAACCGCGGCAGGTTGGCGGCCGACGCGCCGCGCCAGCCGTAGATGGACTGCATGGGATCGCCGACCGCGGTGACCGCGAGACCGGGATCGGCGCCCCCGCCGAACAGGGCGGCGAGCAGCACGCGCTGGGCGTGCCCGGTGTCCTGGTACTCGTCGAGCAGCACGGCCCGGAATCGTTCCCGCTCACCGGCTCCCACCTCGCGGTGATCGCGGGCGACCCGCGCGGCCAGCGACATCTGGCTGCCGAAGTCGAGGGCACCTTCGCGACGCAGTGTCTCGGACAGCCGTTCGACGAGCGGAAGCAACTGCAACCGCGCGTGCTGGGTCTCGAGGTAACCGAGCAGCTGTCTCTTATACACATCTCCGAGCCCACGAGACCGTCTCCTA
>NZ_NERM01000031.1:0-49832 GCF_002215235.1 Rhodococcus sp. BUPNP1 | reverse complement strand
CCCCCGACTGCGGCGATCCCACCGCCTCGCTGCCCCCGGACCCGAACGCCACCGGACCTGCGATCGATCGGATCCGCAAGCGCGGCCGGCTGATCGTCGGCCTCGACACGGGTAGCAACCTCATGAGCTACCGCGACACCGCGACCGGGCGCATCACCGGTTTCGACGTCGACATCGCCCGTGAGATCGCCCGCGACCTCCTCGGCGATCCCGACCTCGTCGACTACCGCATCCTGTCCTCGGCCGAACGCGAGAAGGCGTTGCAGGACTCCACCGTCGACATCGTCGCGAAGACCATGAGCATCACGTGCGCCCGACGCGAGAAGGTCGACTTCTCCACCGAGTACTTCCGGGCCCAGCAGCGCGTGCTCGTCGTGCGGGGGTCCGACATCCGCTCCGCCGCCGACCTCGCCGGCCGGCGCGTGTGCATCGTCGAGGGCACAACCTCGCTGCTCCGGATGCGAGAGGTGCAGCCGTCGGCGTCGATCCTCACCGTTCCGTCGTGGGCCGACTGCCTCGTCGTCCTCCAGCAACAGCAGGTCGACGCCGTGAGCACCGACGACACGATCCTCGCCGGCCTCGCCTCGCAGGACCCCTATCTCGAACTCGTCGGCCCCTCCCTGGGATCGGAGCCGTACGGCATCGGAATCCGGCAGGGCAGCGACGAGCTCGTACGCTTCGTCAACGCCACCCTCGAACGGATCCGTTCCGACGGGACGTGGACGGCGCTGTACGAGAAGTACCTGCGGGTGCTCGGTCCCACTCCGTCACCCCCGACACCGAACTACCGGGAGTGACGGCCATGTCCGACGAACCCGAACCGGCCGACACGCCGTCGGTCGATTCCGGCCACGCCACCCAGCGGGCTGATTCCGGACCCGCCACCAGGCGCGCGGTGGATTCCGGACCCGCGACCGAACCGTCGGCCCGAGACTCCGGGCCCGCCACCGCGCGGGCGTCCGGGGAGACCGGGCCCGCCACCGAACGCCGCCCCGCACCTACCACGCAGCCCGAATCCACCCAGCGGTCCTCGATGTGGTCCGGCTCGTCCTCCCAGCGCTCGTCCTCCCAACGCTCGTCGAGCCGCCGGATCCGGCCGCGCGGAACCCAGCGTCGCCGCATCGCGGGCCTCGTCGACGTGCCGGTCCCCACCGCGAAGGATCCCGTCGACGCCGTCCTCCGCGATCCCCACGTCTCCGAGGGCAAGAGGTTCTGCTCGAAGTGCGGAGAACCGGTGGGACGCAGCACCCCGTCGGGGCCGGGTCCCACCGAAGGCGATTGCCCCAAGTGCGGAACACATTTCCAGTTCACTCCGGCCCTCCACCGCGGGGATCTCGTCGCCGGGCAGTACGAGGTGCAGGGCTGCCTCGCACACGGCGGACTCGGGTGGATCTACCTCGCGATCGACCGGAACGTGAGCGACCGCTGGGTGGTGCTGAAAGGCCTGTTGCAGGGTGGCGACGCCGAGGCCCAGGCGGTCGCGGTGGCCGAACGCCAGTTCCTGGCCGAGGTCAGCCATCCGAGCATCGTGCAGATCTACAACTTCGTCGAGCACCCCTCACCCGACGGCACCCCGATGGGGTACATCGTCATGGAGTACCTGGGTGGTCACACCCTGCGTACCGTGCTCGACAACTATCCCCCGCCGAACCGCATCCCGGTCGAGCAGGCCATCGGATACATGCTCGAAGTGCTTCCGGCACTGCAGTATCTGCACGACATCGGACTGGTCTACAACGACCTCAAACCCGAGAACATCATGGTCACCGACGAGCAGATCGAACTCATCGACCTCGGTGCCGTCTCCGCGGTCGAAGGATACGGCTATCTGTACGGGACGCCTGGATATCAGGCACCCGAGATCGTCCGGACCGGACCGACGGTCGCGAGCGACATCTACACGGTCGGACGCACACTCGCGGTGCTCACGCTCGACATGCCCTCGGACAAGGGCCGGTACCGCGACGGTCTGCCCACCCCCGAACAGGCTCCCCTGCTCGCCGAGTTCGACTCCTTCCACCGCCTGCTCCTGCGGGCCACGAACCCCGATCCGCAGCAGCGCTTCTCGTCCGCCGACGAGCTGCAGGGACAGCTCACCGGTGTGCTGCGCGAGATCCTGTCGAAGAAGCTCGGCACCGAACATCCCGGACTGTCCCGGCTGTTCAGCCCGCCCCGCACGACCTTCGGCACCGACGAGGCGCTCGTCCCCACCGACGTGTACGCCGACGGGATCGAGCGCGACCCCAAACTGCGGGGACAGGATGTCGCGGCGGCACTGCCCGTCCCGCTGCTCGACCCCAACGACCCGAGTGCCGCGCTCCTCGCCGCGGCCGTACACAGCGAACCGCAGCAGACCCTCGACTCGCTCCGGCACGCGCGTGAGAACGGCGTCGGGCGGGTCGTCGGAGCGTCCGATGTGTCGTTCTCCAAGGAGATCACCCTGGCCGAGGTCCGCGCCTATCTCGACCTCGGACAGGTCGACAGCGCGGTGGAGATCCTCGCCCGCCTCGAACGCGAGTTCGGCGACGACTGGCGCATGGACTGGTACGCCGGTATCGCCGAACTGCTGCAGGACGACTACGAGGCAGCGTTCGCCCGGTTCGACAAGGTACTGCAGGCTCTTCCGGGTGAGATCGCCCCGAAGATCGCACTCGGCGCCACCGCCGAACTGACGCTGCAGCACTGGGAGAGCGACGACCCCGACGCGTGGCGACGCTTCTGCGAGGAGTCCTACCGGGTCGTGTGGCGCACCGACCACGCCGTCGTCAGTGCGGCCTTCGGGCTGGCACGCCAACTCACCGCCCGCGACGAGATCCGTGCCGCCGTCGACGTGCTCGACGAGGTCCCCACCACCTCCCGGCACCACAGTGCCGCGACCATGACCGCCGCCCTGGTCCTGTTGCGGGGCGGTCGCGTCGAGGAGATCTGCGAGGCGGACCTGCGGGAGGCTGCACACCGGATCGCGTCACTGCCTCCCGACGAGGGTCGCGCCCTGCAGATGCGTGCGCTGGTACTCGGGACCGCCCTCGAATGGGTGCGCAGCGGACGGGCGTCGAGTCGCGAGTACGACCGCATCCTCGACGTACCGTTCACCGAGAAGGGACTGCGCCTGGGCACCGAGTCGGCGCTGCGGCAACTGGCGCGCAACGCCCCCTCGCGCACCCACCGCTACACCCTCGTCGACCTCGCGAACGCGATCCGGCCGCGTAGTTTGACCTGATCGAAGATCAGGTACGTGTAGCCCGACCCGACGGCTCAGCGCCGCGCGAACTGCACGGCCGCGCGGGCGATCGCGAGTTCCTCGTTCGTGGGGATCACGAGCACCTCCACCTGCGACGAGTCGGCCGAGATCCGGCGTTCCCCGTCGTCGTCGGCGGTGTTGCGCGCGTCGTCGACGAGGATGCCGAGCCGGTCGAGGCCGGCGAGACTGTCGCGCCTGACGTCGACGTTGTTCTCCCCCACCCCGCCGGTGAACACGATCGCGTCCACGCCTCCGAGTTCGAAGGTGTAGGCGCCCACGTACTTCCGGATGCGATGCACGTAGACCTCGTACGCGAGTCGTGCGTCCTCGTCGCCCTCGCCGACGAGTTTCAGCAGGGCCCGGAAGTCGTTGACACCCGACAACCCCTTCAGGCCCGAGTGCCGGTTGAGCAGGTCGTCGATGGCGTCGACCTTCAGCCCGGCCGCGCGGTTGAGATGCATGACGACACCCGGATCGATGTCGCCACTGCGCGTGCCCATGACGAGACCCTCGAGCGGGGTCAGTCCCATGGAGGTGTCGATCGGGCTGCCACCCGCGACAGCCGACGCCGACGCGCCGTTACCCAGATGGAGCACAACCAGATTCAGATCCGCGATGTCGCGCCCGAGGAACTCCGCGGCACGCCCCGAGACGTATTCGTGCGAGGTGCCGTGGAATCCGTACCGCCGGATGTCGTGCTCGTGCGCGATGTCACGGTCGATCGCATAGGTCGCCGCGTGCGGAGGAAGACCATGGAAGAAGGCGGTGTCGAAGACCCCCACGTGGGGGACGTCGGGAAGTTCCTCCCGCGCGACCTCCATTCCCACGACGTTCGCCGGATTGTGGAGGGGCGCAAGAATCGACAGTTCGTCGACGGCGCGGACCACGTCGTCGTCGATCAGGGTGGGTTCGTAGAAGACCTTGCCGCCGTGCACGAGTCGGTGTCCGACGGCAACGATGCCCACCTCGTGCAGCGGACGGCCCAGCCCTTCGAGCATCTCGAGCACCGCACGCAGTCCGGTCCGGTGGTCGGCGATGGCGTCGTTGCGTTCGTCCACACCCGTCGTGTGATGGAAGACGATCCGGCCCTCCGGCTCGCCGATGCGTTCGATCAGCCCGTGCGCCAGCGACTTTCCGCTCTCCGGTTCGATCAGCTGGAACTTGATCGACGACGATCCGGAGTTGAGGACCAGTACGGTGCCTGCGGTGACCGGGTTCGGGCTGCTCACGCGTCTTCCTCCTGCGCCTGGATTGCGGTGATGGCGATGGTGTTGACGATGTCCTGGATCAGGGCGCCACGGGAGAGGTCGTTGACCGGCTTGTTCAGGCCCTGCAGGACCGGTCCGACGGCGACGGCACCGGCGCTGCGCTGCACGGCCTTGTAGGTGTTGTTGCCGGTGTTCAGGTCCGGGAAGATGAACACCGTGGCGCGTCCGGCGACGTCGGAGTCGGGTAGCTTCGCGCTCGCGACGGTCGGTTCGATCGCCGCGTCGTACTGGATCGGCCCCTCCACGAGCAGGTCGGATCGTCGCTCGCGCACGAACGTCGTGGCCGAGCGGACCTTGTCGACGTCGGCGCCCGAACCGGATTCGCCGGTGGAGTACGACAACATCGCGACCCGGGGGTCGATGCCGAACCGGGCGGCGGTCGCGGCGGACGAGATCGCGATGTCGGCGAGTTGGTCGGCGGTCGGGTCGGGGACGACGGCGCAGTCGCCGTACGCGAGCACGCGGTCGGCGAGGCACATCAGGAAGATGCTCGACACCGTGGACACACCCGGTTCGGTCTTGATGATCTCGAGGGCGGGACGGATCGTGTGGGCGGTGGTGTGCGCCGCACCCGAGACCATGCCGTCGGCCAGACCCAGGTGCACCATCATCGTGCCGAAATACGAGATGTCGCGCATGATCTCGCGTGCGCGTTCGACGGTCATGCCCTTGTGGGCACGCAGCCGCGCGTACTCCTCCGCGAACCGGTCGGCGTGCTCGGAGGTGCGCGGGTCGAGGATCTGCGCCTCCGACAGATCCACCCCGAGTTCCGACGCCCGCTGGCGGACGGCTGCCTCGTCGCCGAGGATCGTCAGCTTCGCGATGCCGCGCTGGAGCACCCGACCTGCGGCCCGGAGGACGCGGTCGTCCTCACCCTCGGGCAGCACGATGTGGCGCTGCTGGGCCCGCGCCCGGTCGATGAGCTGGTATTCGAACATCTGCGGAGTGGTCACGGACGGTCGCGGCAGTCGCAGCCGGTCGAGCAGGGAACGGGAGTCGACGTGCCGTTCCATGAGCGCGAGAGCCGTATCGATCTTGCGCTGCGCACCGAGGGCCATGCGGCCGCGGGTGCGGTCGGCTGCCGAGGCGGTGTCGAAGGTGCCGAGTTCGGTGGTGAGGATCGGCAACGACGGCTTCAGGGCCGCAACGAGTTGCGCGATCATCGGATGCGGCAGCAGACCACCGTTCATGATGATGCCGGCGAGCGTCGGGAAGCCTTCGGCAGCATTGGCGTTGACGAGCGCGAGGATGACGTCGGAGCGGTCGGCGGGGGCGATCACGACGATGCCGTCGGTGAGGCGCTCGAGGATCCGTTCGGCTGTCATGCCACCGACCATGATGCGCAGCGCTTCCCGCTGCAGCAGGTCGGGATCACCGCTGTAGAGCTCGCCTCCGATCGCGGTCTGCAGCTCCGCCATCGTCGGCGCGACCAGGGCGGGCACCTCCGGGAGCGTCCACACCGGTTCGGTGCGGTCGCCGAGTGCCTGTGCGATCTCGTCGAGTGCGTCGGGGTCGCAGCGGTTCACTACCACCGCACCGAGATGCGCGTGCTGACCGGCCAGCTCGTTCGCGCACACGCCGGCGAGCTGAGCGATCTCTGCGGGGGTGCGGCGGGAACCGCGCAGGACGAGCAGCACCGGGGCATCGAGGTTCGCTGCGATGCGGGCGTTGTACGACAGTTCGCTGGGGTTGGCGATCTCGGTGTAGTCGCTGCCGACGATGACGACGGCGTCGCAGCGGTCGGCCACCGCGTGGTACTTGCCGACGATGTCGCTGAGCGCGGCGTCCGGGTCCTCGTGGACGTCGTCGTAGGTGACACCGATGCAGTCCTCGTAGGAGAGGTCGACGGTGGTGTGTTCGAGCAACAGTTCGAGGATGTAGTCGATGTCGCTGTCGGAGCGCGCGATGGGCCTGAAGACACCGACGCGGGCGGTGGACGCGCACAGCGTCTGCAGCACCCCCAGGGCGACGGTCGATTTCCCGGTGTCCCCTTCCGGAGCTGCGATGTAGATGCTCGAGACGGACCCTGCAGCAGCACTCATGGATTCCACCCTAACTGCAAACTTTGCTCCGTCCGGTGTACCCGCGCACATGCCCGGCCGGAGGTGTCCGGCCGGGCATGTGGGAGTCGCGGGATGTCAGGACTGGGTCTGCAGCACACGCGGGGTGTCGGGCTGCTCGGCGTCCGCCACGACCTCCACCGGTTCGGTGTCGGCCGACAGTCCGAGCAGGTCGGTCGGGGTCTTCGCCGTCTCCCGCAGTCCGAGGACCGCGACACCGGCGATGCCGCACGCGACCGCACCGAAGATCGCGACCGGGACCCAGCCCGTCGCGCCGGGGAGCAGGATCAGCGCGGCGACCATCGGCGAGAAACCGGCCAGCAGGTTGCCGAGCTGGTTGCTCACGGCCATGCCCGTGAAGCGGACGGTCGCGGGGAACTGTTCGGCGAAGAAGGACGTCCACACGCCGTTGTAGCAGCTGAAGAACAGCGACATGTTCACGAACGCCGTGACGGAGATCAGCAGGATGTTCGTCGTCGAGATCGCCCACAGGTATCCGGCGAGGCTCACCGCGCAGCCGACGGAGGCGATCAGCATGGTCGGCTTGCGGCCGATGATGTCGGAGAGGTAGCCGGCCGCGGGGATGGTGAACATCGACAGTGCGATGGCGACGGAGATGACGGTGAGCATCACGCTGTGCTCGACACCCACCGAGGTGGCGTAGGAGAGGCTGAACACGGCGAAGAGGGTCTGGACCGATGCCATCAGGGACGCGCCGGCCACCCGGATCACCGAGCGCCAGTGGAACTTGAACACGTCGCCGAGGGGAAGCTTGCGGACGACGCTCTCCTCTTTCACCTCGGTGAAGGTCGGCGTCTCGTCCAGGTGGTTGCGGACGTAGTAGGTCACGACGACGACAACTGCGCTGAGCCAGAACGGGATCCGCCAGCCCCAGCTGTAGAGCGCGTCATCGGGAAGGAGCGAGACGGGCACGAAGACGACGGTCGCGAGCGAGCAGCCCACGGCGTAGCCGACCATTACGAAACTGGTGAAGAAACCACGGCGGCCCACCGGCGAATGTTCGACGGTCAACGTCGACGCCCCGGCCGATTCGGCGCCCGCCGAGAAGCCCTGCAGGACACGCATCGCCACGAGCAGGATCGGTGCGAGGATGCCCACCTGCTCGTAGGTGGGAAGACATCCGATGACGAAGGACGCAACGCCCATGAGGACGACGGTGGCGAGCATGACGCGTTTGCGGCCGAGCCGGTCGCCGAAGTGACCCATGACGACGGCGCCCACGGGTCGTGCCACGTAGCCCACGGCGAAGGTGGCGAAGGATGCGATGAGGGCGACGGTGGGGTTGCCGCCCGGGAAGAACAGCACGTTGAAGACGAGCGCGGCGGCAGCGCCGTAGACGAAGAAGTCGTAGTACTCCAGTGCCCCTCCGAGGAGCGCGGCGATCGATGCGCGGCGGGGGTTCATCTCCGGTTTCGCTTCTGACTGCGGCATGGTCGATGCAGATTTGTCGGTGATCACGGTGCCTCGTTGGGGTCGATTCGGATCGGGGTCGGCGTGTGCCTCGTCCGAGCTGTGATGTCCGGCGGTGGCGGGCAGAGTGTGTGACGGTTGCCACCGCGTCGGAACAAACGTAGGAGGGCACCGAGCCCCGTCGCTGTTCCGTTGTGAAACAACATCGACATCGCTCGTCGAACAGAAAAGGTGCCGCTCCTCCATCGCGGAGAAGCGGCACCTTGTATGTCGGATGTCAGGCGAGTGCGCGGAGCCTCGGCGCGAGGTCGCGTTCGAACAGTTCCAGGAACCGCTTCTGATCATGACCCGGCGCGTGGAACACCAGATGATTCAACCCGGCATCGACATACGCCTTGACCTTCTCGACGGCCTCGTCCGGATCCGACGCCACGATCCACCGCTTGGCCACCTGCTCGATCGGCAACGCATCGGCCGCCGCTTCCATCTCGATCGGATCATCGATGGAATGCTTCTGCTCCGGCGTCAGCGACAACGGCGCCCAGAAGCGGGTGTTCTCCAACGCCTTGTCCGGGTCGGTGTCGTACGAGATCTTGATCTCGATCATCTTGTCGATCCCCGCGACATCCCGCTCCGCCTTCTCCGCACCCTCCGCCACCGCCGGCAGCAGCTTGTCGGTGTAGAGCTCCATGCCCTTACCCGAGGTGCAGATGAACCCGTCCCCACTGCGCCCGGCATAGCGTGCCACGACCGGGCCGCCGGCGGCGACATAGACCGGAATGCCGCCCTCGGGCACGTCGTAGATCGACGCCCCCTTGGTCGTGTAGTACTCGCCCTCGAAATCCACCCGATCCCCGCGCCACAGCTCGCGCATCAACCGCACCGACTCGCGCAGCCGGGCGAAGCGTTCCTTGAACTCCGGCCACTGGCCGGCATATCCGGTGGCGATCTCGTTGAGCGCCTCACCGGTGCCGACACCGAGGAAGATCCGCCCCGGATACAGGCACCCCATCGTCGCGAAGGCCTGCGCGATCACCGCCGGGTTGTACCGGAACGTCGGGGTCAGCACCGAGGTCCCGAGCTGCAGCCGTTCGGTGCGCTCGCCGACGGCGGTCATCCACGCCAACGAGAACGGGGCGTGCCCACCGTTGTGCCGCCACGGCTGGAAATGATCCGACACCGTCGCCGAATCCATCCCGTGCGCCTCGGCCAGCACACCCAGCTCGACCAGCTCGCGCGGACCGAACTGCTCCGCCGACGCCTTGTACCCCAACTTCACACCCTGAGCCACAGATTCCTCCGACCGTTCACGTTTCCGATGTCCCCGAGTATGCCCACCGGACGCTCGTCGTCGGTCGAGACCGACGTTGTGTGCGAGATTCGCGGAAAAATCGCACACAACACCGGTCTCGACGAGTCACCCGAGGGCACCGGCGCGATGCAAAGCGCGTCGCACCCTCTCGACGAGGACCTGGGGTCGTCGGTACAACAGGTCCGCGCCGACGCGCACCACGGTCCAACCCAGCTCCGAGAGCAGCGCATAGCGGTCGATGTCGATGGTCCGCTGCACCCGATCGGTCCAGTGCTGCGCGCCGTCGTACTCGACCAGGACCCTCCACTGCTTCCAGCCCATGTCCGCGCGTGCCACGAACCGCCCACCGTCGTAGATCTCGATCTGCGTCTCCGGCACGGGCAGACCGGATCGGACGATCAGCAGCCGCGTGTGCGTCTCCGGTAGTGACGCGGCACCGCCGTCGACGAGTTCGAGAACCTTCCGTACGGACGCGAGGTGCCGAGCGCCCTTGTTCCGAGCGGCCACCGCTTCGATCTCGTGGGCCTTCGTTCCGGTCGCATTGCAGAGCGCGTCCACCATTTCGACGCACCGATCGAGGTCCGCACCGCGCGCGAGGTCGAAGGCCGTTCGGGCAGGCGTCGTCACCGTCATTCCGTCGACGACGCAGGATTCGATGTCGTCGACGCTGCGAACGATGATGCCCGGAGTCGAGTGCAGCTTCCCGGGTCGCACGATCTCCGCGGGCAACGACGCGTCGAGCCAACGGGTCCCGTGCACGGCGGCTGCGGACGGTCCGGCCAGTACCCCTCCACCTCCCGCCCACAACCAGGCTGCCTTCGCGCGTAGAAGTGCCGTCGCTTCGACTCCCGGAGCAACGTACACATTGCGATGAAGCTTCACGAAGTGGTTCCGAAGTTGGTACCGCGTCACCGATCCGGCCGCCAGCGCATCGGTGCCGGCGAACGGTTCGTGGAAGTCGACCATGAGCGCGAGCGTGCCCGGTCTCCGGTCCCTCCGGTACCCCGAATCCGCCGTCTGTGGAGAACTTCCGACGTTATCCCCAGACGCACCGAATCGAGACCGGCGTTGTTGTCGATTTCTCGCGAATTATCGACAACAACACCGGTCTCGATGGACGATCACGCGGCGCGGACCCGCGCCAATCCCCATTCGCGGGCCAGGAGTTCGTAGGAACGCAGGCGGTCCTCGTGGCCGTGGGTGACCGAGGTGACGACGAGTTCGTCGGCGTCCGTCACTCGGCGGAGGGTGTCGAGGCGCTCCACCACCGTGCTCGGCGACCCCACGAACTGGGTGACGATGCGGTCGTCGACGAGGGCTCGCTCCTCGTCGGTGAGGGGCGGGGTGGTCTCCGGGTTCGGGTAGGGGATCGCGCCGTGGCCCGAACGGATGCTGTGCGTCCAATGCCCGTAGGTCGACGCCAACTCGCGTGCGGTGGCGTCGTCGTCGGCGACCACCGCGTCGGCCGAGACCACCACGTAGGGCTTCCTCAGGATCGGCGACGGACGGAACGCCGACCGGTACGCCTCGACCGCTTCGACTGTCGTGCCCGGGCTGACGTGGTAGTTCGCACCGAACGGCAACCCCAGGCGACCCGCGAGTTCCGCCGAGGGTCCGGCACTCGAACCGAACACCCACAGTTCGAGGTCGGCGCCTTCTCCCGGACTGGCGTGCAGATCCGTTCCGTCCGGTGCTGTGTAGGTGCCGTCCAGGAAGGCGAGGATGTCCTCGACCTGCTGTGCGAAGTCAGGCGACTGCGCGCCGGGTTGCTGCAGGATCCCGAAGCTCGCCGCCAACCGGGACGACGACAACAGCTTCGCCGGCGAGAAGGGCGGCGGGATGATCAGTCCGTCGCGGATCTCCGTCGCCCGCGGTGCGGGTTCGGGCGCCGCACCGGCCAACGCCTCCGCTCGCCGCTGCCCCGACCTGCCGAGACCGAGATCGATGCGCCCCGGGTAGAGGGCGTCGAGAGTGCCGAAGGATTCGACGACGCCGATCGCGGTGTTGTGTCCGAGCTGAACCGCGGCGGCACCGACGCGGATAGTGCGGGTCGCGGCGGCGATCGCGCCGATGAGCACGTCGGGTGCCGACGAGGCGACGGCGACGAAGTGGTGCTCGGCGACCCAGTACCTCTTGTACCCCCACGCTTCGACGTGGCGTGCCAGGTCGACGGTGTTGCGCAGCGCCTCCGGCACCGAGGATCCCTCGCTGACCGGCGAGAGGTCCAGTACGGACAGCGGAACCGGATTCACCGCATTCACGACGGCTCCCCGACACGCGGAGTACGTTCACCGGCTTCGACGGCGAACGGAAGACGGTTCTGCGGCGGTGCGATCGGGCACGTCGCCGCGTCGGTGAACGCGCACGGCAGGTTCGCGGCGCGGGTGAAGTCGAGCGTGACCGTCCCGTCCTCGGCAGGCGTCTCGACCTGCAGGATCCGCGCCGCCGGATAGGTGGTCACCCCGGAAGTCGCGTCGGTGAACAGGATCCGCAACGGACCGCCGGCTTCACCGAAGGCGACGAGTTCGTGTTCGGCACCGTCGTATCCGAACCGGACCACACCCGCCGCCGGGTGGTGGTGTTCGAGTCCGTCGACGACGGCACCGGTCGTCACGACCTGCTGTTCGTCGAATGCCTCGAACCGGCCGGTCAGCACCCAGGACGCGTCGGGTTCGTAGACCGGGACACCGGTGAACGACGCGAGCGCCGGTGCCGTGCGGTCATGGATACGGATCCCGAATCGTCCGGTGCGCTTGATGATCTCGACGAAGCCGCGATCGAACTCCGCTTCGAGACCGGGCGCCCCCTCGACCGGCTCGTAGGTGGTTGTCTCCCCGTCGAATTCGTGGATCACCGATTCGCCGTCGACGTGCCACCGGCCCGGCGCTTCGTCGAAGGAGGTGGGGGTCTCGTCGAGCCAGTGCAAGGCGGTCAGGCTCAGCCAGCCGAGCGGCTGCCGCAGGCCGTCGTTGCGCTCGGCATGCCACCGCTGCCAATCGTCGACGAACTGATCGAGTGTTGCGGTCATGACGCGCGGGCTCCTTCGGTGACGGTGTGCGGGTCGCGCAGGCCGAGGTGGCCGCGCAGGGTGGTGCTGTCGTATTCGGTGCGGAAGCTGCCGCGTTCCTGCAGCAGCGGGACGACCGTGTCGACGAAGTCGTCGAGGCCGCCGGGGGTGAGGTGCGGAACGAGGATGAACCCGTCGCTGGCGTCGGTCTGGACATAGAGGTCGATCTCGTCGGCGACCTGCTGCGGCGTTCCGATGAACTGCTGGCGGGCGGTGACCTCGATGATGAGTTCGCGGATGCTGAGGTTCTCGGTGTCCGCCTTCTCCTTCCACTGCCGGGCGACGGCGAGCGGATCCTTGGCGTGGCGCACGCGTCCGCGCGTGATGGTGACGTTGTCCTCGGGGTCGACGTCCGGCAGCGGGCCGTCCGGGTCGTACGACGACAGGTCCTTGCCCCACACCTGTTCGAGGAAGGCGATGGCCGTCTGCGGGCCGACCTGCTGCAGACGGATGTGCCGGGCCCGCTCGTGTGCTTCCTCCTCGGTGTCGCCGAGGACGAAGGTCGCGGCGGGCAGGATCTTCAACTCGTCCCAGCTGCGCCCGTACTTCGCGAGGCGGTTCTTGACGTCGGTGTAGAACGCGCGACCCTCCTCGAGCGTGCCGTGCCGGCTGAAGATGGCGTCGGCCTTGGCGGCACCGAACTCACGGCCCTCGTCGGAGTCGCCGGCCTGCAGGAGGACGGGACGCCCCTGGGGGCTGCGCGGCACCTCGAAGCGACCCGCGATGTCGAACTGGGTGGTGCGGATGTCGAACGACGCGATGTCGCCGTCGGGAGCGAAGATCCCGGACTCACGGTCGATCACGGGACCGCGGGCCGACCAGCCGTCCCACAACTCCCGCACCACGTCGACCACCTCGGCGGCACGGACGTACCGCTGCGAGTGCTCGAGGAAACCGCCGCGACGGAAGTTCTCGCCGGTGAACGCATCCGACGAGGTGACGAGGTTCCACGCAGCGCGACCGTCCGAGAGGTGGTCGAGGGTCGCGAACTGCTTGGCCAGTTCGTACGGCTCGTTGAAGGTCGTGTTGATGGTGCCGGCCAGGCCGAGGTGGGTGGTGGCACCGGCGAGGGCCTCGAGCACCGTGTGGGTGTCGGGGCGTCCCACGACGTCGAGGTCGTGGATGCGGCCGCGGTGCTCACGCAGCCGGAGTCCCTCGGCGAGGAAGAAGAAGTCGAACCTGCCGCGTTCGGCGGTACGGGCGAGGTGCAGGAACGACGAGAAGTCGATCTGGCTCTTCGACTCGGGGTCGGCCCATACCGTGGTGTTGTTGACGCCGGGGAAGTGCGCGGCGAGGTGGATCTGCTTGCGAACAGTGTTGCGGGACACGATGATCGTTCCTTCAGTGAGCAGCCGCGAAGCGGTTGGCGGGACGGGGCAGACCGAGCCGGTCGCGCAGGGTTCCGGTGGCGGGCGCGACCTCGGGGCGGACGACGGGCAGCACGTTCTCGACGAGCCGGTGGAGGGTGGACGGCAGAGCGAGCGGCCGCAGGGTCACCCCGTCCACACCCGTTGCGTCATCGAGCAGTTCGATCAGGCTCTCGGACGTACCGACGTGGACGAGCGTGTCGGCGCGGTAGGGCTCACCCGCCCACGTCTCGAGTTGCGTGAGATCCGCGTCAGCGTGGTCGCCGAGCAGGACGTCGATGTCGAGCAGGACGAAGATCCGCCGGTCGCCCGCCGCGGCCCGGATGCGGCCGGCAAGTCCGGAGGCTGCAGACGGGTCGGTGGCGCGGATGCGCACGAGATCCGCTCGCTGCACGGCGAATTCGAAGGATTCGTCACCGGTCACCGTCACCGCGACCAGCGGTTGCCCCTGTGGGGACCGCGGCACGATCGACGATCCCTTGACGGAGAAGTACTCGCCGACGAAGTCGATGTAGTGGACCTTGTCGCGATCGAGGAAGCGGCCGGTGGCGACGTCGCGGATCTCGGCGTCGTCCTCCCAGCTGTCCCACAACCGCGCCGCGACCTCGGCGGCCTCGTGCGCCTCGGCCCACAGCGACGCGGTGTCCTGCTCGTCCTTGCGGCCGAACAACTCCGCGGCGCCCGGCGTCACCGCGACCTCCCACCCGGCGCGACCGAGCGTGGTGTGGTCGATCGTCTGGATCGCCTTGGCGACGTGGAACGGTTCGGTGTGCGTGACGGTGGCCGTGGGGATCAGGCCGATGCGCGTGGTGGCGGTGGTCAGGCGCGCCGCGAGACCGACGGCTTCGAGACGACCGCGCACGGTGGTCGCGTCCGAGACGACGCCGAAGGTGTCCGGGAAGAACGCGAAGTCGACGCCGGCGCGGTCGGCGGCACCGACGAGGTCGGCCCAGTAACGGGGGGTGAACAGTTCCTCGGCGCGCGAATCGTCGCGTCGCCAGGACGAAGGATGGATGCCGGTGCCGGCGAAGTCGACGGCCAGCAACAATTCTGAACTATCGGACATGGTGGACCTTCCCGGGGATGGCCTCGAGCAACGTCTGCGTGTACTCGTGTTGGGGGTTGTCGAAAATTTCTGTGGTGGAGCCGTATTCGACGACCCGTCCGGCGCGCATCACGGCGACGGTGTCGCTGATCTGCCGGACGACGGCGAGGTCGTGCGAGATGAACAGGTAGCCGATCCCGAGTTCGGCCTGCAGCGAGGTGAGCAGGTCGAGGATCTGCGCCTGGACCGACACGTCGAGCGCCGAGACGGGTTCGTCGAGGACGAGCACATCGGGGTTCAGGGCGATGGCGCGTGCGATGGCCACGCGTTGCCGCTGCCCACCGGACAGTTCGGCGGGTTTGCGGTCCAGATGTGCCGTCGACAGCGCCACCTGATCGAGGAGGCGGGCGACGTGCTCTGCGCGTTCGGTTCTCGTGCCGACGCCGAACGCCTCGAGGGGTTCGGCGACGATATCGCGGACCCTCAGTTTCGGGTCGAGCGAGGCGTAGGGATTCTGGTGCACTATCTGTACCCGTCGCCGCAGTGCCCGCAGCGCACGGCCCCCGAGCGCGGTGATGTCGTCACCGTCGAACCGGACCGATCCGGCGGTGGGGGTCTCGAGCCGGATCGCGATGCGCGAAACCGTGGACTTGCCGGAACCCGACTCCCCCACCAGCGACAGGGTGCCGCCGCGGGGAACGTCGAAGGACACATCGCGCACGGCGTGCAGCGAGGACTTGCGGTCGATGCGGAAGGTCTTCGACACTCTCGACACCGACAGGATCGGAGCGGCCGCTTTCAGGGCGGGTCGCACGGCCGGTTCCGCGAGGCTCGGCGCGGCCGCGATGAGCGAACGCGTGTACTCGTGTTGCGGGTCGGTGAGGACCTGCGCCGCCGGTCCGGTCTCGACGACCCGGCCGCCCTGCATGACGACGATGCGGTCGGCGCGATCGGCCGCGACACCCAGGTCGTGGGTGATGAGCAGTACCGCGGTGCCGGTCTCGGCGATCCGCGCGTCGAGGTGGTCGAGGATGCGGCGTTGCACGGTCACGTCGAGCGCGCTGGTCGGTTCGTCGGCGATGACGAGGTCGGGCCGGCAGGCGAGGGCGATACCGATGAGCACCCGCTGCCGCTGACCGCCGGACAGTTCCTGCGGGTACTGCTTCGCGCGCAGCTGCGGGTCGTCGAGCCCGGCCTCCTCGAGGATGCGCAGCGCCTCGATCCGCGCGGTGCGCCGGTCGGCGAGACCGTGGATGCGCAGCACCTCGGCGATCTGGTCGCCGATGCGGATGACGGGGTTGAGGGAGGTCGTCGGGTCCTGCGGGACGAATCCGATCCGGGCGCCGCGGATGCGTTCGAACGCGCGCTCGGACAGGTCGTTCAACGATGTGCCGTCGAAGGTCACCGATCCGGCCGTGACGCGCCCGGTACCTGCGAGCAATCCGATGATCGCGTGCGCGGTGGTGGACTTGCCCGATCCCGACTCGCCGACCACCGCGACGACCTCGCCGCGACCGACGGTGAGATCGACACCGTTCACCGCGACCACCGGTTCACGCGACGACCCGTAGACGACCTGCAGGTCGCGCACTTCGAGGAGGCTCATCGTGCGCTCCTGTCCTCGAGGGCGTGGCCGAGGCGGTGGGCCGAGAGCACGACGGCGACGATGACGAGGCCCGGCAGGGTCGTCATCCACCAGGCCGCGGCGAGATAGTTGCGGCCTTCCGAGATCAGCGACCCCCATTCGGGTGTCGGTGGCACGGCACCGAATCCGAGGAAACTCAGCGACGACACGGCCAGCACGGCCATACCGAATTCGACGGCGGCGAGGGCCGCCACGGGCGCGTACGAGTTGCGCAGCACGTGCCGGCGCAGCACGGTGTGCCACCGGACGCCGCATGCGAACGCCGCTTCGACGTAGAGTGCCTTGCGTACCCGCAGCACTTCGGAGCGCATGACGCGCGCGAAGTTCGCCACGAGGCTCACACCGACGGCGATCGCGACGTTCATCGTGCCGAAGCCGAGGGCCGTGACCAGGGCGAGGGACAGGAGCAGCGCGGGGATGGAGAGCAGGACGTCGACGAGGCGCATGAGTGTCGCGTCGAGGGCACCGCCGACCGCGCCGGACAGCAACCCGATCAGCGAGCCGACCACGAGGGCGATGCCGACCGCGACGAGCGTCGCGGTGAGCGACAGGCCGGCTCCGTGCACGACCCGCGTGTACACGTCGCGGCCGAGATTGTCGGTGCCGAACCAGTGTGCGGCGCTCGGTCCCTGCAGCTTCTCGGCGGGCACACCCTGCAGCGGGTCGCCCGATGCGAAGAGCGAGGGGAACATCGCGAAGCCCACCGCGAGGAGCAGCACGATCGACGACACGCCGAGCACGGCGTTGCGTCGCACCCCTGTCGCGACGGACGCGATCCGGCTTCTTCTGCGCGAGCGTGCTTCCGGCAACGACGTCGCCGGTAGGGCTTCGCGGACGAGTGTGTCAGACACGTGCCTCGGCCTCCAGGAGAGTGTCGTCGTGGGTCGGGTCGTCCTCGATCGACGCGGCGGCACCACCCCGGTCGATGCCGTGGGTGATCCGCGGGTCGATGAAGGGATAGAGCAGGTCGACGGCGAGGTTGACGAGCACGAAGACGGTGGACGAGAACACAACGATGCCGAGCACCACCGGAATGTCCTGCGCCATCACCGACATCTGGGTGAGACGTCCGATACCGGCCCGGGAGAAGACGGTCTCGACCACCACGGATCCCGCGAGGAGATTACCGACGATGACGCCGGCGATCGTGAAGGCCGGGATGCTCGACAGCTTCAGGGCGTGACGCGTCTGGATGCGCAGGCGGGATGCGCCTTTCGCGCGTGCCGCCTCGATGAACGGCTGCCGCCAGGTCGTCTGCAGGCTGGTCGCGAGGACCTGGGCGATCACCGCACCGGTCGGCAGCGCCAGGGTGATCGCCGGGAGGATCACGTGCTCGATGCCCTGATCACCGAAGGCCGGGAACAACCGCAGCCGGAACGAGAACAGCTGCAACAGGATCAGTCCCACCCAGAAGGTCGGCACGGCCACCCCCAGCGGGGGCAGTGAGAACAGCAGGCTGCGGAACCGGCGGACCCGCGTGTAGGTCGCGAGGAAGGCGACCGCCGTGCCGAACACCAGGGCGAACACCAGTGCGGTGCCCGCCAGGACGAGGGTGCTCGGCAGGGCCGCGGCGATCGCGTCGGTCACCTGCTGCCCGGTCGAGATGGACATGCCGAAATCACCTCGGACCGCGTTGCTCAGCGCGTTCCAGTACTGCACCGCGACCGGCTGGTCGAGTCCGTACCGCGCCTGGAGCTGTTCGATCGCGGCGGCGTCGACCGGTGTTCCGGCGTCGGCGCCGGCGGCGATGGAGACCGGATCGGAAGGCAACAGGAACAGGACCGCGAACGACACCGTGAACGCCGCCCACAGCACCCCGACGGCCTGGAGCACACGGAAACCGAGATAGCGCAGCATGGTCTACTCGCTCAGCCAGGTGTCGAAGAACTGCAGTCGCGCCGACGCCTCGAACTTCAGGTCGGCGACGTTCGGTCCGGCGCCGATCGCCTGCGACAGTTCGACCGTGGGGATCCACAGGCCGTTGTCGAGGACGAGCTGCTGTGCGCGACCGATGAGCTCGGCGCGTGCGGCGGGGTCGGTCGTGGACAGCTGCCGGTTCAGCACCTCGTCCAATTCGGGGAGAGGACCGCGCTGGTTGATGTTGCGGCCGTCCAGACCGAAAGCGGTGCGCAGGATGTCACCGTCGGCGCGGGTGCTGTTGTAGTAGGACGCCTCGTAGTCGCCGGCGTTCTGGCGTGCGGTGTTCTCCGGGGTGGAGACGAGGTCGAGCTGCAGGTCGATGCCCACCGCGCGTAGCTGCTGCTGCACCAGTTCGAGGATGGCCTGGTTGCCGGCGAACACCGAGCTGAACAGCACCGGGAAGCTCAGGCGCTGCCCGTCCTTGACGCGGATGCCGTCGGGTCCGGGCACCCAGCCGGCCTCGTCGAGGATCTGCTCGGCCTTCGCCGGGTCGTAGGTGACGTCGGCGAGTTCGACGTAACCGGGGGTCGCGGACGCGAGGGTGCTGGTCGCGGGGCGGAAGTCCGGTCCGAGGACCGTGTCGACCAGTTCCTGCCGGTTGATCGCCGGGACGATCGCGCTGCGCACGGCCGGGTCGATGAGGACGCCGCGGCTCACGTTGGGTTGGAAGCCGAACGGGATACCCGGGTTCGGGGTGGTCAGGATGCGGCCCCCGGCCCCTTCGATCTGCGGGGCGTCCTGCGGCAACGCGTCGGAGATGGCGTCGAGCTGACCGGAGGCGAGCGATCCGGTGCGGACACCGGATTCGGGGACGATCGTGAACTCGATCCGGTCGAGGTAGGCCTCACCGTCGTGGTCGAAGGCCTCCGATCCCCACGAGTAACCCGCGCGTTTGACGAGGGTGGCGGACCTGTCCTGCTGGTAGTCCTCGTAGACGAACGGGCCGGTGCCCGACAGATCACCGGCGCAGCGCTCCTCCGCGCTCTTCTCCGTGTCGGCTTCCGAGAGCAGGCCGAGCTGATGACTTGCGGTGGCCTGCAGGAACGGCGCGTTCGGCACGGAGAAGTTCACCTGTGCAGTGCGGTCGTCGACGACCGTGGTACCGGCATATCCCGCGAGATATCCGACGGCCTGCGGCGCCTTCACCCCGCCGAGGGTGTTCACGATCGCGTCGAAGTTCTTCCTCACCGACTCGGCGGTCAGCGAGGTGCCGTCGCTGAAGGTCACACCCTCCTTCAACCGGAAGGTGAACTGCGTGCCGTCGGCGTTCGATTCCCAGCTCTCCGCGAGCCAGGGCACGATCTCGCCGGTGGCAGGGTCCTGGTCGGTGAGCGAGTCGACGACCTGCCGGGCGACGTAGATGGTCTGGTTGCTGGCGGCCTGCGCGGGATCGGCGCAGGTCGGTGGGACCGACAACCCGTACCGCAGGGTGCCGCCGGGCTGCGGGTCGCCGGTGGGCTCCGAGTTCGCCGCGGCACCGGTTCCGCAGGCGGTCAGCGCTGCGCCCAGTACGGCGGTGGCGGCGACCGTGACGACGAACCGGGGCGCGGAGGAGGACGAGATGGACAACGACGGGCTCCGTGATCTGGACAGGGCGCCGGCGGCATCACCGTGCGGATGCCGCCGGGCAGGCGGGGGTGGAATGTCGTCCCTGATGGGACGGGATGTCAACGCGAATCTCGGCAGCTCTGGATGGTTCGTTTCCCGAGGTTACGGAGCCTCGAGGATCGGGCACACCGTTTTTTTCACTGCGATCGAAACGGTTCCCGGGGCAGTGGTCTCAGACGGTGACTGCATCGCGGTGCGGGATCGTCGCGCGCAATTCAGGCGCGACCTCCGCCTGGAACAGTTCGAGACTCGCACGTTGCTCCGCCACGGAGAACTCGCCGCGGTCGGCGGTCACGTGCATGACCTCGTGGCCGAAACGCTCGTGGTAGCGGAGGACCTTGTCGATCACCTGCTGCGGACTCCCGACGAGTGCGGAGCTGCGTTCGACGAAGTCCTCGATGGTCTCGAAGACGACGGGAAGTCCGTTCTCGCGAGCGAATTCGAGCCGCTGTTCGAACTGGGGACGGTAGGCGTCGATCGCTTCCTGCGAGGTGCGCGCGACGTACAGTCCCGCCGTCCCCGCTCCCACCCGTGCCTCGGCGGGATCGTGGCCGTAGGCCGCCCATCGTTCACGGTAGTGCTCGATGAGTTCGGCGTACGGCTCGATCGGGTTGGTGACGTTGGCAGAGAAGATCGGATCACCGTATCGGGCAGCGAGATCGACGGATTCGCGGCTGGTGGCGCTGCCGTGCCAGATGGTCAGACGCGGCTGCAACGGCCGGGGTACGGTGACGGCATCGGTGAGCGACGGCCGGAACCGACCCTCCCAGGTGACCGTCTCGTTCTCCCACAGAGCCCGGAACAGCTCGTACCCTTCGCGATTACGGTCCCACTGGTCCTCGGGGGTGACGTGGAACAGGTCGGCCTGGGCGGTGCCGTTGCCCTTGCCGATCATGAGCTGCAGGCGCCCACCCGACAGATTGTCGAGCGTGGAGTAGTCCTCGAACGCGCGAACAGGGTCGAGCAGGCTCAGCGTCGTGACACCGGTCCACAGTTCGAGGGCGCTGGTCCGCGCCGCGATGTTGGCCAGGACGACCGGAGGCGCCGACGCGAGGAACGGCTTCTCGTGTCGCTCCCCCACCGCGAATCCTTCGAATCCGAGTTGTTCGGCGAACACGGCGGTGTCGACGACCTCCCGGATGCGTTCGGACGGCGAGAGCCATTCTCCCGTCACGGGATCGGGATGGTGGGTGATGAGGCTGAGCAGCAGGAACTTCATGCGGAGACCGCCTTTCCGACCAGGAACTTCTCGAAGGGATGCGGACCGATCTCCTCGGCGGGTCGCCGGGAGTCGAACAGGGCGGTGTATCCGGCCGCGAGATACAGCGCGACCGCCTCGGGTTGCCGCCACCCTGTCGTCAGGTAGATGCGGGTGTATCCGCGACGCAGCGCCTCGGCTTCGAGTTCGGCGACCACGATGCGGCCGAGACCGCGACGTCGATGGTCCTTCGACGTCCAGATCCGTTTGAGTTCGGCGGTGTTCTCGTCGTAGCGCTGGAAGGCACCACCCGCGACGGGTACTCCGTCCTCGACGAGGACGAGCAGGGCACCGTCGGGTGGCGCGAACCGGTCCTCCGGGTAGCCGACGAGACTCTCGTACTGCTCCTCGAAGGAATGCTCGTAGCGGGTGCTGTACTCGACCGCGAGTTCCTCGAGCAGCGGTGCTGCGAGAGGATCGTCCTGTCGCACCGCCCTGACCTCGAGTCTGCGGGTCCCGCTCACGAGACCACCGCCGGTTGTCGCGCACCGAATCGGAACGGTTCCGGGCTGGTGGCGGTGCCGTCGGCGAGATCGGCGACGAGTTCCCCGATGGCGGGCGCGAATTTGAATCCGTGACCGGAGAATCCGGCGGCGACGGTGACGGCGCCTGCGCGGTCGACGACGAAGTTCGAGTCCGGTGTCGTCGTGTACAGGCAGGTGTCCACCCGTACGCTCCCGGCGTCGACGCCCGGCAGCCACGTGCGCGCGTAGCCGACGAGCCGGCGCACACCGTCCGGATCCGCCACGAAACTGCGACTGTCCGGTTCGACCTGCGGACCGGTGCCGTGTTCACCGATCTTGATGCCGTCGACGGAACCGAGACCGTAGATGCCCTCCCCGTCGAGTTCGGCGCCGCGATGGTGGACGAAGCTCGGCCACTGTGCGTCGGTGAGCGGGACGAAGTGCGCCGGTTGCTCCTGTGTCGTGCGCAGGGCAGGGAGGTGGGGTGCCGTACCTCCGGTCAGCCCGTCGAGGACGATGCGCGTCCACGCTCCCGCCGCAACGACGACGTGCCTCGCGGTGATCACCTCGGAGTCGAGCACGATCTCGACACCGCGATCGGTCTCACGGACGGTGCGGGCCGGGGTGGTGTGCCGGACGTCCGCGCCGGCCTGCGCGGCGGCCCGCTGCAGTGCCGCCACCGAACGGTCGGCATGCAACCGACCGGCGTCGGGGTGGTGCAGCACCGTGGTGTCGAATCTGATGCCGGGCCAACGGCGCTGCGCCTCGGCCGGTGTGAGGACACTGTGCGCGATACCGAGCTGATACAGCGCCGTCGCCTTGGCATGGACGGCCGCGGGCAGCCCGTGGTCGACGGCGCCGGTGAGCTCGAGGACCCGGCTGCCCGTGGTCTCCTCGAGCCGCCGCCAGAGCGGCAGGGCACGAGCGGCGAGCGCGGTGTAGAACTGCCCGTCGTAGGCCTGCCGGTAGATGCGGGAGCTGCCGTGGGAGGCACCGCGGTGGTGCCCCTGCTCGAACTGTTCGAGCAGGACCACCGTGCGGCCACGTGCGGCGAGTCGCCACGCCGCTGCGGAACCGATGACACCGCCACCGACCACCACCACGTCGACGAGTCTGCTGACGCGAGTCATGCTGTCTTCCTGTCGTTTCGGGCCTAGGAGGTCTTGGGCAGGCCGGGCGGGTTGATCCGCGAGACCTCGATCGCTTCGCTGCTGATGCCCCACCGATCGAGAACCTGTGCGTACGTGCCGTTCTCGATGACGTGGTTGATCGCCTCGTTGATCGCCTGGATCAGGCCGTTGTCCTTCTTCGTCAGTACCGCGATCTCACCCTGCAGGTCGAGACCGGCTCCCGAGAACGTGCCGGCCACCTCGGTCTCACCGGACTGCAGCGCGTGGAAGGCGGACGTCGGATTCGGGCCGACGTACGCGTCGATGCGGCCGGAACCGAGCGCGAGGTAGTAGTCGACGGCGTTCTGGTAGTACAGGATCTCGGCGGGTTCGAGTCCGGCGGCGACGTTCTGTTCGTTCCACTCGACGAGCAGCGCCTCCTGGTTGGTTCCGGAGCCGACGCCGATCGTCAGGCCTGCGATGTCCTCGGGTCCGTCGAAGGTGATGTCGCTGTCCTTGCCGACCTCGACGGCGAGGCTGTCGAGGCGGTAGGTGGCGAAGTCGTACTTCTCCTTGCGTTCCTCGGTGACAGTGACGTTGGAGATGAACACGTCGGCCTCACCCGAGTCGACGCGGACGAAGTTCTGGGCCCAGTCCGCGGCGGTGAGTTCGATGTCGAGGTCGAGAACATCTCCGATGAGATGGGCGAAGTCGGTCTCGGATCCGATGATCGTGGTGTCGTCGTCGGCGTAGAAGCGCAACGGCGGCACCGTACCGGCGTTGCCGGTGACGACGAGCGTGCCGCGGTCGCGGATCTCCTGGGGAACCTTCGCGGCGATCTCCTCCACCGGGTCGGTGGTGATGCGGTTCTGGTCCGCGGTGAGGTTGTAGCCGGCCGCCGTGGCGTCGGTGTCGGTACCAGCCTCTGCGTCGGAACTGCAGGCCGCGGCGCCCAGGAGAGCGACGGCGGTCAGGGCCGAGGTCAGCAGGCGGACCCGGCGGGAGGAAGCGAACATCGTTACCTTCTCGAATGCTGTGGTGGGGAGGGGGAATCAGAGAACGCGAGACAGGAACGACGCGGTGCGTTCCTGCTGCGGGTTGTCGAGGACCTCGTGGGGTGGTCCCTGTTCGACGATGACGCCGCCGTCCATGAAGACGACGGTGTCGGCGACCTCACGGGCGAAACCGATCTCGTGCGTGACGATCACGAGGGTCGCACCGTCGCCGGCGAGGTCGCGGATGACGGCGAGAACCTCGCCGACGAGTTCGGGGTCGAGAGCCGAGGTGGGTTCGTCGAAGAGGATCACGGCGGGTCGCAGGGCCAGGGCCCGCGCGATCGCGACGCGTTGCTGCTGTCCGCCGGACAGCTGTTTCGGGTAGTCGTGGAGCTTGTCGCCCACGCCGACACGGTCGAGCAGGGCGCGAGCCTCCACCTCGACCTCCGCGCGGTCGCGTCCCTGCGCCGATACCGGTGCCTCGACGACGTTCTCGAGTGCGGTCAGGTGCGGGAACAGGTTGAAGTTCTGGAAGACGAAGCCGATGCGGGAGCGCTGGCGGAGGATGTCGCGGGCACGCAACTCGTGCAGTCTGTTCCCTCGACGCTTGTAACCGATGAGTTCACCGTCGATGCGGACGGTGCCGCGGTCGACCTTCTCGAGGTGGTTGAGGGTGCGCAGGAGGGTGGATTTCCCGGATCCGGACGGACCGAGGATCACGGTAACTGTGCCCCTGCGCAGCTGCAGGTCGATGCCTTTGAGAACTTCGAGTGCGCCGAACGACTTGTGGACTCCGCGCACGTCGACGACGTGGTCGACGTCGTCCCGGGTGGCGGTCATTTCGTCGCTCCTCGGGGCGCACCGATTGCGCTGTCGCGGATCTCGCGGTATTTCGCGACCACGCGCTGCCACGGGGTGAGCGGCAGTGCACGTGCCGAACCGCGGGCGTAGTGCCGTTCGACGTAGTACTGCCCGATCGACAGGATCGTGGTGAGGATGATGTACCAGACGGTCGCGACCATGAGCATCGGAACGACGCGTCCGGTGCGGCCGAAGATCACCTGTACCTGGTAGAAGAGTTCGGCGATGGCCATGGTGGAGACGATCGAGGTGCCCTTGAACAGGCTGATCACCTCATTGGCGGCGTTCGGAAGGATCGCCCGCATGGCCTGCGGGAGAACGATCTTCACGAACTGCCGGTAACGCGGGATGCCGAGCGCGTTGGCGGCCTCGATCTGACCGTGGTCGACGGAGATGATGCCGGCGCGGATGATCTCGGCGGAATAGGCCGCCTGGTGGAGCGCCAGACCGATGACGGCGGCCGTGAATCCCGAGATCACCCCGGCTACACCGAACTCGAAGAAGGCCGGGCCGAACGGAATGCCGATCGACAGCGTCTTGTACAGGTACGCGATGTTGAACCAGAACAGCAACTGGACGATGAGCGGGATCGATCGGAACGCCCAGATGTACGTCCACGAGACCACCTGCAGAACAGGATTGTTCGACAACCGGCCGACCGCGAGGAGCACACCGAGCGCGAAGCCGAGGACCGTGCCCCACAGTGTCAGTTCGATCGTCATCCACAGTGCGGACAGCACGGACGATGCGGTGAAGTACTGCGCGAAGGTCGCCCAGTCCCAGCCGGGGTTGGTGACCAGGCCGTGCACGAACTGGGCGACGACGATCAGCACGGCAGCGCTGATCACCCAGCGCCACGGATGCCGTTTCCGGGCGACGACCAGGTCCTCGTCGTCGGTGTGGTCGGCCGGGGCGTCGGGGATGCGGAGATCGGTGGACGTGCTCACGGCGACGTCCTGGGGGCGGGAGCCATCGGGATGGGCCTTTCGGGAATGCGGGGGTGCGGGAAAGCAGGGGTGCAGACGTGGGTCCCGGCCCGTCCCCCTGCGGACGGGCCGGGACTCACGCGGCGAAGGACGACGGGTGGTCTACGTCAGCGACGACACCGGTGCGAAGTACCGCGGCACAGGTCGATGTGCAGGCGGCACCACGAGGCGCGCTCGGTCCAGCGGGTCATGCTCGTTCCTCCATCGATCCCGGCGGTAGCACCCGCACCCGCGCACGGGGGGTTGCTGCGACGTCGTGGAGCCAGGTCTCTCGGTCGCTCTGGATGGTCGCCGCTCAAGCTACGGAGTGCAGCGCGTCGCGGACAGGCTTTCTCTCACCGTGGCGGAAATACCGTCCCTCGTCGAGACCGATGTAGATGTCGACGTGGTGCCCCGACATCGACAACAAGGCCGGTTTCGGCACGCCGTAGACTCGCCTCGGTGACCCCGCTCGAACTTTTCCTCGTCGCATTGGCCGGGCTCGGCGCCGGAGCGATCAACTCCCTCGTCGGATCCGGCACTCTCATCACCTTCCCGACGCTCGTCGCGTTCGGTGTACCCCCGGTGACCGCGACGATGTCCAACGCGATCGGCCTGGTCGCGGGAGGCGTATCGGGCACCTGGGGGTATCGGCGCGAACTGCGTGGGCAATGGGAACGGTTGCGATGGCAGATCCCGGCGTCGTTCTGCGGGGCGTTGGTCGGAGCGTGGCTCCTGCTCCACCTGCCGGAGACCGTCTTCGAGACGGTCGTGCCGATCCTGCTTCTCCTGGCACTCACTCTCGTCGTGTTCCAGCCGAAGATCCAGGCGTGGGTGGCTCGCCGGACAGGGGGCGACGCCGACGGCCGTCTCGGGCCGGTGCGGATGACGTTGCTCGTCGTCGGCACCTTCGCCGTCGGCATCTACGGCGGCTACTTCACGGCGGCACAGGGCATTCTGCTGATGGGCCTGTTCGGAGCATTGCTGCACGACCACATCCAGCGACAGAACGCAGCGAAGAACCTTCTGTCGCTGGTCGTGAACATCGTGGCCGCATCCGCATACATCCTGGTGGCGTTCGACCGGATCAACTGGACCGTGGCCGCGCTGATCGCCGTGGGCTCCTTGATCGGTGGTTATCTCGGCTCCCATTACGGCCGACGCCTGTCGCCGGTGGCGCTGCGTGCGGTGATCGTCGTGGTCGGGTTGATCGGCCTGTACCGACTGCTCGCCTGACCCGTCTCCGCGAAGACGGTGAGAACACCCCGCTCCGGCATCAGACTGTAGCCGCGCCGATCCCTACACGCTTCGGACGGGAGAGCGCAGTCATCTGAGAGACGCGAACGTGGTGACCTGCGGTCGACCTCAGCGCGCTCCCACCCACAGGTGCCCCCCCAATGCCGTCGCAGGAACCAGCAATGCACGAAGTACCATCCGCCTCCGAATACGAAGGGCCCGGAGTGCGAATGACACCGGTCGGGGGCAGGCTTCGGTGGGCGTGGAGGGTCCTCGCCCTCGGCTCGGAACTCCCACAACGCCACGGTGTCGGCGAGCCCGGTGAAGTCGTGCGGTGGCGTGCCGGCGGGAATCTCTACACGGAAGCACAGAGTCCGCACAACCTTCGGTTCGAGCATGAGGCTGCCGCCCGTCGCCGTGAGCGGTTGACCGTCGACCACAGTCGGAGATCCGAAACCTCCCGCGTTGCAGGACGATGCGGGAGCCTCCGATACGGAGTACCGCAGAACCCCCGCAACCGAGTTCGGTGTCGTCAACGGTGGTCTCAACATGATCGTTACCGGCGTCGTCACCGTCGGAAGCGTTCGTAACGCAACCGGCGCATAGACCGGCTCACCTGGTTGGAGAGAGAGCGGGTCGATGGAGAACTCGAATCGTCCGGCGCCTTCTCGGGTCCCGTACTCTCCCCAGGAGCCTGACTCGCTCTGGTCGATGCCGAAGTTTCCCTGAATCCCGGCTTGGTCCGGCGGCGGATGTAGATGCGATCCGAATCCGCACGCCGAAACCAGGCCGACGATGCAAGAGATCACCAGCAGACGCGCGCCCCTACCGGCAGGTTCGGCCGCACGCACTGTGATCACCTCCTGCCTGGCGTGCTATTCGTCCACGTTGTCGTCTGCTGCGGTTGCAGCGGTTGGGCGCGCGGCTTCCTCTGCCGGTTCGGTAGACGCTTCTTCGTCCGGCACGTCCGCTCCGGTCGTCGCAGGAGTCGCCGTCACCGAAGTCGGTACAGAGACCGCGGGCGCCGACGGAAGAGTGAAGATCCAACCGGCCGTGCCGGACGGACGCAGCATCACCGCGTTTCCACCGTTGAGGACATCGAACGTCACCCATCCCGTATAGGTGGAGTTCGGAGAGAAAGAGGCCGGCATCGAGGCACCACCGCCACACGACGCGGTCGGTGAGCCGACCGGAGCCGTACCTCCGTCCGGAAGTACCTCACGGAAGTCCCGGGCGCGTACTCCGTTCAGCTGCGTGCTCCCCGAACCATCGGACGTCTCGACCTCCAGGAGAACCGCGACGCATCCGCTGCTGCGTGAGACGTCACGAACGGTCGCAGTGCCGAGAACACTTCCATCCGAAGCGACCATCGAGAACGGAACTCGAGCACTCACGCGACTCGGAGTCGAGGGTCCGTTGGGAGCCGGCGTCTGGACAGGTGCCGGTGTAGGTGCGGGCTCGCCAGGCGGCGTGGCGGATATGGTCGTCGGCGCTGTCGAGGTCGCGTCTTCGACTGAACCAATATCCTTGCCATCGACCTCAGATTCCCGGGCTTCGTCGACCGCGCTGTCGGACGTTTCGGAGTTGTCGTCGCCCTCCGCGGCCTTCGTCTCGTCTGCAGTCTTGCCGCCTGGTGATTTGCCGTCCTCTCCCTTGCCATTCTCGTTGTCCTCGCGAGTCGGATCCGAGGCTCCGGTCGATCCTTCGGTACTGCCATCGAATTCACGAGGGTCTCCCCCGACGCGTCCATCGTCAGCACCGAATCGGACGTCTTCGCCTTCCTCTCGAGAATCGGTAGGCTCTGGCAGAGTTTCGGCTTCCTCTATGAGATTCTCGTCTATCAGATAATCAATGGGCGAAGTAGCGCTCGGTCCTGACGCATCGAGCTCACATGACATTGATTCGTCAGCGCGATCGTCAGTTTCTCCAGTTACTTCCAGCTCGTCTGCGCCAATCTCGAGACCAGCAGGTTCAGTTCCGAACGATGTTCCAGAGACAGATTCGACGAGGTGAGAGTCGACGGATTCAGTTGGAGTCGCTTCCACCGTGCCGACATCGTCATCACCTTCATCGACGAGCGAGCTATCTCTCGGCTGCGTTCCCTTGCTTGTGACGGAACAAAGAGACGTTTTGTGGGGGCCCAACATCAAGGACGCCAAGGAGCTCACTGCCGCGCCTTGAACACTCGATCCGTCGACGACGGGCCATTCCGGTGTCGGCACCGACATCCCTACACCGCACTCGGCGTACGCCAAGACGAGGTCGAGGGACCACTTCTGCTCGTCGGTCACCTTACCGATGCTCATCATCTGCAGTCGGAGTTCAGACCGTGCCCCCTTCGATGTCTCCTGCTTCGTGCGGATCAATGTCGCTGTGTATTCGTACCCGACCAACGGCGAATTTCGGCTAGCCGATC
The DNA here is from genome assembly GCF_002215235.1 of Rhodococcus sp. BUPNP1. Lineage (NCBI taxonomy): Bacteria > Bacillati > Actinomycetota > Actinomycetes > Mycobacteriales > Nocardiaceae > Rhodococcus > Rhodococcus sp. BUPNP1. The sequence continues at coordinate 20,564 of NZ_NERM01000031.1, read as the reverse complement.
GCGTAGTCACGGCCGGGTCGGCACCTTGAACGATTGGTTCGGGGGGCAACTGCATCTGCACCCCGGAGATCCACGGTCCCAGCCTGAGCGATGCATTCGATGGTTTGATCGGGCCAGCAATCATCGTCCCGTCAGCGAGACAGGTTGCCGATGTCGAGATCTCATCCTGAGAAGTAAGGAGATCGATGCCGGCTACGGTAGCCGTCTCAACTTTGATATCTCTTGCAGCCCCATACGCATACCCGATCGCCGGCTTTGCAGGACTGTCGGTACATGTACTCGTACCGCCGCCGCGATAGTAGGACGCACACGAAGAGCCCTTCATCGAGGCTGCGAGAATGCCGGCCGTTCCGGATCCGGATTGGGACACCCAACTCTTCTTGACAGTATCTTCTTTGGGCAACTTCACCTGCGCTTGAGCGCCCCCAAGATTCGAATCCGACAGTCGTCTATGGAAGTGGTAGCGAGCACCGACTGCTTGCGCAAACCCTTCGAACGCCGCCGAATTTGTTCCGAATGTCGACGACCCGAAGACGCGATCGTTCCAGCTCGCGAGAGTCTGCCCGACGAAGCCGGCATTGAAGATCGCGGCGCCCGCCACGGTCAGCACACCGAGTAGCGCGACGAGGAGTCGCGACGATCTGGGGTTGTTCATTGCTGATCCTTGAGGTCAATAGGCGCAGTTGACGCCGACTCGAACTCTCCCTTGCGGGGCCAGAACGCCCACAGAACGAGGAGTGCGGCACCGAGAGTAAGGCCGGCAAGGATCAGGGGATCCGAAAACCAAACGATGACGGAGGCTGCACCAGGCACGGACCACAGCACCTTGCGAACCTCGGTGACCCGGTACGGACCGGGGTCGGGATTGGGGTTGGCGTCGCCCTGCATCTCGATGAGTGCCTCACCCGGACGTTGAGGGTGCACAGCGATCACACGGTGTGTGACAGGCAGTTCACCGGCTTCGCGATCGACAGTGACGACGTCACCGACCTCGATGTCGTCGGCCGAGATGCGCTGTACTACAGACATCGAACCCTGGGGAATGGTCGGAGCCATAGATCCCGTTTTGAACAGGATCAACGAGATGTTGAAGAAGAACGCGGCAATCACCAGAGCAATGCACGCCAACCCGCCCACCGCAAGGAGATTGAGCAGACCGTTCTCGAGACGGGACCATATGGACTTCTGCTGCCGTGTCGGCTCAATGAGTGCGTGCATTCGGACCGGACCGTTCTTCGGAAAGTAGGAATCGAGGACGGGGTGCGCTGCCCGACTTCGGACCGCTCGGGCAGCGCACGAGGGCGGCTAGGCCTCCGGGCTCACTGCCTGGAATTCCCACTGGAGCGAGGCGTTGTAACCCCCCTGAGCGTTCGGGGTACCGAGCTGGGTCGGGGTTGTGCCGTTCGGAAGCGTCACAGCAAAGCAGAGCCACTGTTGGCCGTTCGCCGGGATCGTGACCCCCTTGGCCGGGATGGAAGCAGTCCGAACGGAGCCGTTTGCGACGAGATCCGAAGCATTCTTCACGGCGTCTGCATTACAGTTCGCGCTGGGCCCGATCGGCGCAACCTTCAACTGGAGCACGTCCGCGAACTTCGACGTAGCCGACAGATTCTGCGCAGCCGGCATGCCGATCTCGGCGCCGAGCTTCTCGGACACCACCCGCAGACCGACCTTGGCATAAACCGAATCGCCGGCCGCCATCTCGGTCGGATTCATCGCGAACGCGAACGTTCCAGCCTCGTCGCTGGTCACGAACTCGTCCCAGTCTTCAGTTCCGCCGAAGCTTCCTTGGACGTTCCAGGTATTTCCACCCGTGCCGAACTCTGCGTTGCCCCACACCGAGTCGTTCCACGCAGCGAGGGTCACTGCCGCACCCACGCCGAGAACGAGGCCGGAGGCCAGGATCGCGCGGACCTTACGACGCTTCTGTGCCTTGTTGTCAGCGTTGTCGATCGTCATGACTCACTCCTCTGGGCAGTCTGCGTGCCCGCTCGTGTCGCTTGTCGCCCCGCCCCTCCGCCTTCCCCGAATCAGGCATGGGGCTACCGCACGACCGAATATGGAATTTCGATCGAGTGGGGTTCTGCGAGTTATCTATGGCTTGTTTTCTGTCCGTTGCATCGGACTTACTCGGAAGTATGTTACCGACAAGTAGGCAAACTCAAGACCTGTGATGTAGATCATCCTGGACGGTCTTCTTTAACGTTTTCCCAGTTCACGCCTAGTAATTGAAGGTTCACCCATGATTTCACCCCACGAGAGCTGGACGATCGTCCACTCGAGGGCGATCGACCACGCACTCGCAACGGAAGGCCCTATTCGGGCATTCGAGACAATAATTCCATCACTAGAATTACGTGTTACAGGAAAGAACAGAAATCAATCCGACTTCAGAGAAACGGGAATTCCTGCCACCACGAGAGTCGCCGACTCACTCGCCTCGGCGACCCGCGCATTGAGCCGACCCAGCATGTCGCGGAACAACCGCCCCGACGCACTCGCCGGCACCACACCACTGCCCACCTCGTTGCTGACTGCGACCACGGGAACCCGGGCCTGCCGCCACGCATCGAGGAGATCGTCGATGTCGGCGTCGACGACAGCGGAATTCCCTGTGTTCCACACGTCGTGGAGGTCGAGTCGCGCCGTGAGCCACGTTCCGAGGCAGTCGACGAGCAGAGGTTCGTCGGCATCCCGGAGCACCTTGGCCACATCCGAGGTCTCGATCGTCGACCACGATGCCGGTCGCCTCTCCCTGTGCAGCGCAACACGTTCCGCCCATTCTGCGTCGCCTTCACGCGTCCCGCCGGTGGCGACGTAGGTGACGGACGGATACGACGCGAGTAGTTCCTCGGCGTGCCGCGACTTACCCGACCGCACTCCTCCGAGCACCAACGTCCGATGCGGCACGAGCGGAGCCTCTTCACCCACGTGGATCACCTCACCGTCACGACCCGGACGAGCATTCAACTGCTGCAGTCGGTTCCGTAGATCGTCGATGGGCGGATTGTGGTGGCCCAGATGTACCGCGACCACGTCGGTGTTCTCGGTGACGGCACCGGCTCCGCGCAGACCGTCCACCATCGCGCCGAACTCGGGCAGACCGAGGTGGCCCTCGGACAGTTCCGAACGGTCCCCGAAGGTCTCCTCGAGGAAGACCGCGTCGAACCGGGCGTCGCGCACGGCCTCGAACCACTCGGCGGGCCACATCCCGGTGTCGCAGGCCCACAGCAACCGCGACCCGCCGGGGCCCGACAGGTCGTACAGCACCGCATCGCCGTCGCGGAACACCTTGTGCCGTGCGGGAAGAACGCGCACCGAGTAGTCGCCGACGGTGAGCGAGTCCCCCGCCTCGACCGGCACGAAGCGCACCGGGTCGTCGGGAGCCACCCAGGGCCTGCAGGTGTCGAGCGCGTCGGCGGGACCGATCACGTCGAGCTCGACACCGGCAGCGACCCACGATCGGAACAACAGCGCCTGCGGGCCCAGATGGTCGGCATGGGCGTGCGTCAGGAGAATGTGCCGCACCTTCGCCAGCGACCTGCCGTGCCGCACGGCCGCGTGGGGCGCCTCGGGACCGCAGTCGAGCATCAGTACGTCGTCGACGAGTGCCGCGGTCTGCCCGCGGACCTCACCACGACGCACGGCGTCTGCGCAGGATGCACACGTGCAGAACGGATTCGGCCACCCGTCCGCCGCGCCGGTTCCCAGGAGCACGACCTCCATCAGCAGTCCTTCGTGCTGTCGCGGAGCGGGAGGACGGCGCGACCCGCCGGGCGGTCGAGGATCTCGACGCGGGCGCCGTAGACCTGCGCGATGCGGTCGGCGGTGAGGACGTCGTCGGGCGATCCGTCGGCGACGACGTGTCCGTGATCGAGGAGCACGAGTCGTTCCCCGTACTGCGCGGCGGAGGTCAGATCGTGCATCGCGGCGATGACGGTGAGGTCGCCTTCGGTCCGCATCGAGTCGACGAGCTCGAGTACCTGCTGCTGGTGCCCGATGTCGAGTGCGCTGGTGGGTTCGTCGAGGAGCAGCACCCGCGGTTGCTGGGCGAGAGCGCGCGCGAGCACGACGCGCTGCAGCTCACCGCCGGACAGTTCGGTCGCGAGGCGTGGGGCGAACGCTTCGAGTTCGAGTCGTTCGACGACGCGGTCCACCACCTCGCGGTCGTGCGCGGTCTCGGAGCCGAAGCGCGGGATGTGCGGGGTGCGGCCGAGATGGATCAGTTCGCGGACGGTGACGCCTTCCGGCACCACCGGTCGCTGCGGCATCAGTGCGACCGCGCGTGCCATGTCCCGACGTCCGGCGCGCCCGGGCGCCACGTCGGCGACCTGCAGATGACCGGTGGCCGGCACGAGACCGGCGAGGACGTGGAGAAGAGTGGTCTTGCCCGAACCGTTGGGTCCGACCAGCGACACCCACGATCCCGCGGTGACGTTCAGGTCGACCCCGTGCAGCACCTCGACACCACCGCGTTCGGCACTGAGCTGCCGGCACGAGACCGTCATGGTCGGGGTGGTGAGAACATCGCTTTTCATCGGACACCTCGGCTCCGTCTGAGCACGACGAGGAAGAAGGGCGCCCCGATCGCCGCGGTGACGACACCGATCGGCAGTTCGGCGGGCGACATGACGGTGCGGGCCAGGACGTCCGCGAGGACCAGGAAGGACGCACCCACCAGCAGCGACAGCGGCAACAGGAGGCGGTGACCCGGTCCGACGAGCAGCCGGACCGCGTGGGGAACGACGATGCCGACGAACCCGATGAGTCCGCTGGCCGAGACCACCGCGGCCGTCCCGAGGGTCGCGACGCACACGAGCAGCAGCCGCACGCGCGCCGGGTTGATTCCGAGGCTCGCGGCTTCGACGTCGCCGACCGCCATGACATCGAGTGTGCGCCGATGCAGCGCGATGATCGCGACGGTGACGACGACGTACGGCAGGACCACGACGACGTCGGACCAGCCGTCGGTGGACAGGCGGCCGAGCATCCACGAGTACACCTGCCGCAGCGTGTCGTCGTGCAGCTGCATGAAGAAGGTCTGGATCGCGTTGGCGAAGGCCGCGACGGCGACACCGGCGAGGATGATGACGACTTCCGAGCGGCTGCCGCCGACGGTACGGCCGAGCGAGTACGTCACGCCGACGGCGAGCAGTCCCCCGGCGAAAGCCGCAATCGGGACACCGGCGAACCCGGCGGCGCCGCCCACGACGATGGCGAGGGTGGCACCGAGACCGGCGCCGCTGGAGACCCCGAGCAGATAGGGGTCGGCGAGCGGATTGCGGAAGACCCCCTGGTAGGCGGCACCGGCGATGGCCAGCATCGCCCCCACCAGCACCCCGAGCACGACGCGCGGCATCCGGATGTTCCACAGGATCGCCTGCTGACGCGTGCTCAGCCCGGAGTCCACGTCGACGAACGGCAGGCGGTCGGCGATGTCGAGCAGCACCCCGCCCGGGGTGAGGCCGGCGGGCCCGACGAGGATCCCGACCAGCATCGCGGCGAACAGGACGAGCACCGCGCCGGTCAGTACGAGCACGTTGCGCGGCACCACCCGCGCACCACCGGGTGGCAGTGCGCGGGTGTTGCCTCGCGACAGGGAGATCAAGGCGTGGGCTGGACCGCGGGGATGGCCCCGACGATCCGGGCGACCTCACGCATCAGGTCCACGACGCGCGGCCCCCAGCGACTGGCGATGTCCTCGTCGAGGACGTAGACACGGCCGTCCCGGACGGCGGTGAGCTCGCCCCACCCGGCACGCTCCGCGACGACCTCGGGCGTGACGCCGCAGCACTGCCCGTCGGCCAGGAAGATCACGTCGGGGTTCTGTTCGAGGACGTACTCGGCGGACAGTTGCGGGTAGCCGTTGCCGCCGGTCGCGATCGAGGTCAGACCCAGCATCGAGAAGATCTCGCCGATGTAGGTGTCGTCGGTGACGGTGTAGAAGGTGTTGTCGAGCTCGTGGTAGTAGCTCAGCGGGGTCTCCCGTTCGGGGAGGCCGGCAAGGATCTCGTCGATGTCCGTCTTCATCTGCGCGACGAGCTCGGCGGCGTCGCCGACGTGCCCGGTCACGGCTCCCAGCTGCTCGATCTGCGCGTAGGTGTCGTCCAGGTTCTCGGCCGCCGGAAGGATCAGCGTCTCGACACCGGCCTGTTCGAGCCCCGCGACGAGATCGGCGGTGTCGGCGTTGGCGACGACGAGGTCGGGTTCGTATCCGAGGATCGCCTCGACATTGGGGGTGTACCCCGACAGGTCGGTGACGGGCGCGTCGGCCGGGTAATCGGACCGGTCGTCGACCGCGACGACCTGATCGCCGGCACCGACGGCGTAGAGCATCTCCGTGCTGGTGGGGCTCAACGACACGATGGCCTGCGGGACGTCCGCGGAGGTGGTGTCGGTGTCACCGGACGGTGACGAATCGTCGCTGCTCGAGCACCCTGCGGCGAGAAGCGCGAAGGCGGTCAGTCCGGCGGCGAGCAGCCGTAGGTGATTGTCGAGGGGCACAGCCATCCTCCGTTGTTCGGAGGACGAAAACAGTACGGCTGCAACGGTGCGGTTGCGGCACGTCACCGTCCTTCGTCCGAGGACCAGTACGTACGGACCCTCCGCGCCGGCTGACCTGGCTCACCCGGAAGTCGGGCTCACAGTTGCGGGACAGCGCCGGATTCTCACCGGCTTCACCGAAAACGCTGCGGGTGCCCTACCGGATCGGCAGGACACCCGCAGCGTAGCTCACGGCGTCCCAGGTCAGGACAGCGCCTGCTGGAGATCCTCGAGCAGGTCCTCGGGATCCTCGAGGCCCACGGACAGTCGCACCACACCGTCGGACAGACCGATCGCGGCCCGCCCCTCCGGTCCCATCGCCCGGTGGGTGGTGGTCGCCGGGTGGGTGATGAGCGACTTGGAGTCGCCGAGATTGTTCGAGATATCGACGATGCGCAGCTTGTTCAGCAGCTCGAAGGCACGCTTCTTGCCCTCGCCCTCGGGGGCGTCGAGCTCGAACGTGATGATCGTGCCGCCGCCGCTCATCTGCGACTTCGCGAGTTCGTACTGGGGGTGCGATTCGAGGTACGGGTACTTGACCCAGCGCACGGCATCCTGCGTTTCGAGGAACTGCGCGATGCGCAGCGCCGAATCGACGGAGGCGCGCAGCCGCACCGGCATGGTCTCGAGGCCCTTGAGCAGCGTCCACGCGTTGAACGGGCTCAGCGACGGCCCGGTGTGGCGGATGAGCTGCTGCACGGGCCCGTCGATGTAGTCCTTGGGACCGAGGATCGCTCCGCCGAGCACGCGGCCTTGGCCGTCGATGTGCTTGGTGCCCGAGTAGACGACGATGTCGGCACCGAGATCGATGCTGCGCTGCAGCAGCGGGGTGGCGAAGACGTTGTCCAGCACCACCTTCGCGCCTGCCGCGTGCGCCATCTCCGAGACGCGTCGCACGTCGACGAGGGTCTGCATCGGGTTCGACGGGGTCTCGAAGAAGACCGCCGTGGTGGGCACCGACAGCGCCTTCTCCCACTGGTCGAGGTCCTCACCGTCGACGAACACCGTCTCGACGCCCCAGCGGGGCAGGATCTCGTTGCACACGACGAAGCACGAACCGAAGAGGCTGCGTGCCGCGACGAGACGGTCGCCCTTGCCGAGCAGCGCCGCGAGCGCGGTGAACACCGCGGACATGCCGGACGCGGTGGCGTAGGCACCCTCGGCACCGTCGAGCAGGCGCAGGCGCTCCTCGAACATCTTCACCGTGGGGTTGCCGTAGCGGGAGTAGACGAAGTGGTCGACGTCGCCGGTGAAGGCGGCTTCGGCGGCCTCGGCCGACTCGTAGACGAACCCGGAGTTGAGGTAGAGCGCCTCGGAGGTCTCCTCGAAGCCGGATCGGAGCAGGCCGCCGCGCACGCCGAGCGTGGCGGGGCGAACGGTGTCGGGCAGCGCCTTGTCGAACGCGCCGCCCTGGGGGATGGAACTCACGACTGCCTCCACGGCAGGCCCGCGGCCCGCCAGCCCTCGGCACCGCGATGGCCTTCGCCGTCGAGAGCGCCTTCGAATCCTTCGAGAACGTTGTAGGCGGGGGTCAGGCCCGCAGCGGTGGCGGCCGTGGCCGCTCCGATGGAGCGCTGCCCCGAGCGACACAGGAAGATCACCGGTCCGCCGCCGATACCCGCTGCCCTCAGGTCCTCGACGAAGCTCGGGTTGGGGGCGCCGTCGGGGTAACGAACCCACTCGACGAACACGGTCCGGCGACCGAGCGACGAGGTCTCGGGGACCCCGACGTATTTCCACTCGGCTTCGGTACGCACATCGACGAGCACGGCATCCGGATCACCTTGCAGCAGGTCCCATGCCTGCTGCGGCGTTATATCACCTGCGTAGCTCACCCGGACATGTTTTCACAGGTCGGGCTGTGACGTACACGCGGGCACCGCGTCGTATACGCACGGCGACGCGTCAGAACCGGCAGATCCGCCACACATCGTCGATGCGGACGACCTGCCACGTCTCGGTTTGCGTCTCCCCGTCGAGGCCGGTCCGGACGTCGACGGTGGCCCGATCGCCGTCCACGGCAATGTTCTGCGTGGCCTGCAGCTCCACCCGTCCCTCGACGTCCGCGAGCGGCGCTTCTTCGGCGGGCAGATCGCTGCAGCGCAGCCGGTCGAGGATCGGTCCGTCGTTCTCGTTGTGCGCGGAGACGTAGTCGGTGACGGCACGACGGACCATCTCGTCCTCGGTGAGGTCGTCGCCCGCCGGGGAGAAGAGCTGTGCACCGAAGACGACGAGGACGAGAACCACCAGGACGGCGAGGGCTCCGAGGAAAGGCCCTATGCTGCTACTGGTGGGACCGTCGGGATCCGGGCCGGGATCGGGTTCGGGTTCGGGGGCTCCGCGCTTGGCCATGCGCCCGATCCTAATGGGCGCGAGGTCGCGGCTCGTCACGGCCGCATTTGCCCTAAAAACCCTCTCGAGGTAGGAATTGTGGCATGGCCACCACGCAGCTCGTTCGACGCCTCGCCGTCGACCTGTGTCGTATGGGTGCCCACATGTGTTGTCGCTGAAGCGATTCGCTCGACGGCTCGATTCATCCTCCTTCGCCGTCATCCCCGCGCGACCTGCGCCGAGCCCACTGAGGGCAGCCTTAATTTAAGCTGGATATGTCCGTCCGCACACCGAAGAGGTAGTTGATCCCCTGATGACCGATCAGACTCGTCCCCTTCGCGTCGCGATCGTCGGTGCCGGCCCTGCCGGTATCTACGCCGCCGACGCACTCATGAAGTCCGACACTGCGCAGGATCCCGGGGTCAGCATCGACCTGTTCGAGCGCATGCCGGCGCCGTTCGGTCTGATCCGCTACGGTGTCGCGCCCGACCATCCGCGCATCAAGGGCATCATCACCGCCCTGCACAAGGTGCTCGACAAGCCGCAGATCCGCCTGCTCGGCAATCTCGACTACGGCAGCGACTTCACCCTCGACGACCTGCAGCGTTTCTACGATGCGGTGATCTTCTCGACCGGCGCGAACGCGGACCGCGCGCTGAACATCCCCGGCATCGACCTCGACGGCAGCTACGGCGCCGCCGACTTCGTGTCCTGGTACGACGGGCACCCCGACGTGCCGCGCACCTGGCCGCTCGAGGCGGAGAAGGTCGCCGTCCTCGGTGTCGGCAACGTCGCGCTCGACGTCGCCCGCGTGCTCGCCAAGACCGGCGACGAGCTGCTGCCGACGGAGATCCCGCCGAATGTCTACGAGGGCCTGAAGAACAACAAGGCCGTCGAGGTGCACGTCTTCGGGCGCCGCGGTCCGGCGCAGGCCAAGTTCACCCCGCTCGAGCTGCGCGAACTCGACCACTCCCCGACCATCGAGGTCATCGTCGACCCGGAGGACATCGACTACGACGAGGGCTCCGAGCAGGCGCGGCGTAACTCCAAGCAGGTCGACATGGTCGCCAACACCCTGCAGGACTGGGCGATCCGCGATGTGGGCAACCGCCCGCACAAGCTGTTCCTGCACTTCTTCGAGTCTCCGCACGAGATCCTCGGTGAGGACGGCAAGGTCGTCGGTCTGCGCACCGAGCGCACCGAGCTCGACGGCACCGGCAACGTGCGCGGCACCGGCAAGTTCCGTGACTGGGAGGTCCAGGCGGTCTACCGCGCGGTCGGTTACCTGTCGCAGAACATCGCGAAGCTGCCCTTCGACGAGCAGGCCGGCACCGTGCCGAACGAGGCCGGGCGGGTGCTCGCCGACGAGAGCGCCGAGGGCGAGGGCCGGTTCATGCCGCACACCTACGTCACCGGCTGGATCAAGCGCGGCCCCGTGGGCCTGATCGGTCACACCAAGGGCGATGCGAACGAGACCGTCGCGAACCTGCTCGAGGACCGGGCCGCCGGTCGTCTGAACACCCCCGAGGATCCGTCCGAGGACGCGATCGTGAAGTTCCTCGAGGACAAGCAGCTGCCGTACACCACCTGGCAGGGCTGGTACCGCCTCGATGCGCACGAGCGCAGCCTCGGTGAGGCCGAGGGCCGCGAGCGCGTGAAGGTCGTCGAGCGCGAGGACATGTTCCGCGCGAGCGAGCCGCACAAGGCGTGACAGCAGCCTGAACTGCACGAACGACGAGGGACCCATCCGCACGGATGGGTCCCTCTCGCTTTCCGGGTGCGCTCAGGTGAACAGGACGGCGCCCAGCCACACCGAGGCCGCGACGAGTCCGCCGAACAGTTCGACGAGGATCGACAACGCCACGGCCTTGGTCGCCGCGACCGTCGAGACCCACGCATCACGGTGGGTGCGGTGCCGTTGCACCTCCGACAGGTACATGCCGAGCAAGAAGCCCAGGAACAGACCGACGACGGGGATCACGAAGAACCCGACGATGCCGAGCAGACCGGCAAGGATCAGCGACCGGTTCGGCACCCCGGCCTGCTGAAGCCGCTTGCCGGGCCAGGTGTACTTCACGATGCCGGTGACCAGCAGCGCCACCGTCGCCACGCCCAGCACGACCCACGCGGTGGTGCCTCCCGTGAGGAACGCCCACACGGCGATCGCACCGAAGATCAGCAGGACACCGGGCAGGATCGGCAGCACGATCCCGAGCAGGCCGACGAGGATCGCCAGCCCGACGAGCAGTTCGCCGCCGGCACTCACGGCGCCACCGGGCGGGCCGAGCGGGCGGAAGACAGCGGAGTACCGGGACGCGGTGGCAGCATGGTGGGACTATATGTGCCACCGGTCCACGCCCCCGGGAGGACGCGATGAGCAGTACCAGGCCTCACAGCAGCCCGAAGAGTGCATCGGACGCCGCTTCCGCCGCGGTGCGCGGCGACGTCCGGTACTTCACGACGCCCGGTGTCGATCCCGCCGAGACGGTGGAGTGGCAGCGACGCGACGCGCGGATCGTCCACCACGGCACCGGACGTGTCGTCTTCGAGCAGACGGACGTGGAGTTTCCTGCCTTCTGGTCGCAGAACGCCACCGACATCGTCACGCAGAAGTACTTCCGCGGGCAGCTCGGGCATCCCGATCGTGAGCACTCGCTGCGCGACGTGATCGCCCGCATCGTCGACACGATCACGGCGTGGGGGCACACCGACGGCCATCTCGACGATCCGGAGGCGTTCGCCGCCGAGTTGACTTATCTGCTGATCCACCAGCGGGCCTCGTTCAACAGTCCCGTCTGGTTCAACATCGGGGTGCCGAACACTCCGCAGCAGGCCAGCGCGTGTTTCATCCTGTCGGTCGACGACAGCATCGACTCGATCCTCGAGTGGTACCGGCAGGAAGCGGTGATCTTCAAGGGCGGTTCGGGTGCCGGGGTGAACCTCTCCCGGATCCGCTCGTCGGCCGAACCGCTGACCGGCGGCGGAAGCGCGTCGGGGCCGGTCAGCTTCATGCGCGGCGCCGACGCCTCGGCCGGGACCATCAAGTCCGGCGGCAAGACCCGGCGGGCCGCGAAGATGGTGATCCTCGACGTCGACCATCCCGACATCGAGGAGTTCGTCGACTGCAAGGCCATCGAGGAACGCAAGGCGCGGGTGCTCGCCGAGGCCGGTTTCGACATGGGGCTCGACGGCACCGACATCCATTCGGTGCAGTACCAGAACGCGAACAACTCGGTGCGCGTGACCGACGAGTTCATGCACGCGGTGGTGGCCGACGCCGAGTGGCCGCTGCGCACCGTGACGACCGGCGAGACGATTCGGACGGTGCGCGCGCGAGAGTTGTTGCAGCGCATCGCCGCAGCCACGTGGGAGTGCGCCGACCCGGGTATCCAGTACGACACGACGATCAACGCCTGGCACACCGCCTCGGCGACCGGCCGGATCAACGCGTCGAATCCCTGCTCGGAGTACATGCATCTCGACGATTCGGCGTGCAACCTCGCGAGCCTGAACCTGCTCACCTTCCTGCGCGAGGACGGCACCTTCGACGTCGACGGTTTCCGTCACGCCGTGGCGGTGATGCTCACCGCGCAGGAGATCCTCGTCGGCCGCGCCGACTACCCCACCGAGCGGATCGGTGAGACGTCGCGGCGGTTCCGGCAGCTCGGGCTCGGTTACGCCAATCTCGGTGCGCTGCTCATGGCTTCGGGTCTGCCCTACGACAGCGAGGCCGGGCGCGCGACGGCTGCGGCGATCACCGCCCTGATGACCGGGCACGCCTACGCCGTGTCGGCGGACATGGCACGGCGCCTCGGCCCCTTCGAAGGGTTCGACGAGAACCGCGCGCCGATGCTCGACGTGTTGGGCAAGCACCGTGGTGCGCTCGACGACATCGACTCCGACCTCGCGCCGGCCGACGTGCTCGATGCGGCGCGACAGGCATGGGATCGCGCAGTGGCCGACGGCACCGCCCACGGTGTGCGCAACAGCCAGGTCAGTGTGCTCGCACCGACCGGCACGATCGGGCTCGCGATGGACTGCGACACCACCGGGATCGAACCGGATCTGGCGTTGGTGAAGACCAAGAAGCTCGTCGGCGGCGGTAGCCTCACGATCGTCAATCGCAGTGTGCCGCGTGCACTGTCGCGTCTGGGTTACGGCCCGTCGGAGGTCGCCGACATCGTGGCGCACCTCGATCTGCACCACGACCTCGCCGGTGCGCCGCACGTGCGCGACGAACACGCGCCGGTGTTCGCGACCTCGATGGGCGACAACGTCATCTCGCCGCGTGGCCACGTCGCGATGATGGCGGCAGTGCAGCCCTTCCTGTCGGGTGCGATCTCCAAGACGGTGAACCTGCCCGAGTCCGCGACCGTCGACGACATCGCCGACATGTACGTCGACGCGTGGCGCCTGGGAGTGAAGGCGCTCGCGATCTACCGTGACAACTGCAAACTGGGACAACCGTTGTCGACGTCGTCGCGTCCTGCCGTCGCAGACGCGGCGACCCCCTCCGCGGCGCCTCGTCGTGAGCGACTCCCGCGCACCCGCAACTCGCGGACGTTCGAGTTCCGGGTGGCCGACTGCAAGGGCTTCTTCACGATCGGCGAGTACGACGACGGGCGTCCCGGCGAGATGTTCCTGCGCGTGTCCAAGCAGGGCTCGACATTGGCCGGCATCATGGATGCCTTCTCGATGTCGGTCAGTTACGGTCTGCAGTACGGGGTTCCGCTGCGCACCTTCGTCCGGGCCTTCACGAGTACGCGTTTCGAACCGGCCGGGATCACCGACGATCCGGATCTGCGGATCGCCACGTCGATCCTCGACTACATCTTCCGGCGACTGGCGGTCGACTATCTCGAGCCCGACGAGCGAGCGGAGCTGGGCATCCTCACCGTCGCCGAACGTTCGGTGCCCGACACCCCGACGCTCACGCCGTACACGAGCACGCCGCCGGTGCGTGAGCCCGATCCGCCGGCGCCCGCGCCTCACAACACGAGCAGTGCGAGCACGTCCTCCCCGGGTGGTCTCGCCGCTCCGTCGTCGTCGAATCCGGACGCGCCGTACTGCATGCAGTGCGGAGTGAAGATGCAGCGGGCCGGGTCGTGCCACGCGTGTCCGTCCTGTGGGAACACCAGCGGCTGCAGCTGAGGTGATGCGTCCATACTGGCGCGATGGTCCTGGGAGTCGACACCGAACTGACACTGACGGCCGCGGGGGCGGTCTTCCTCCTCGCGCTCGGTCTCGGCGTGTGGAAGTACCGGCAGATGGCGACATCCGACGACCACCTCGCGCACCCGTACGTCGACATCGCCCACCGGTCGGCGCTGATGTACTCCTTCGCGACGCTGCTGGTCGCGGTGTTCGTCGAGCTCAGCGCATGGCCCACCGCGGTGAACCTCACCGCGGCCGCGGTGATCGTGGTGTTCTTCGTCGGCGCGATCGCGAGCTATGCCGTGCACGGCGCGCTGCGCGACACCACGAATCAGTTCGCGCATCCTGTGCGTGGGACGGGCCTGGCGATGGCCGCGCTGATCGTCGGTGAGATGGGTGGCTTCGCGGTGCTGTTCGCCGGCTTCCTGTGGGGTGCCTTCGCGAGCTGAGGCCGCGTCAGGTGCGGTGTTCGAGCAACGACAGGACGTTGCCGTGCGGGTCGCGGAACCACGCGACCCGCATGCCGTCGGGCGCGGTCCACGCATCGTGGTCGTCCTGGTCCATGCCGTTGTAGCGGATGAACTCCACGCCGTGCTCGCGCAGTCGTTCGACGGTGCCGTCCAGATCGGATACCCGCCAGCCCAGCACGGTGTAGCCGGTCTCCTCGCGCGACTGCACGAGGGTCACCCGGACCGGTGCTCCGTCGCCTCCGTCGAGGACGAGCGCGAACGGGTCGCGGGAGAGCTTCCGGAAGCGCAGGGTGTCGACGTAGAACATCTCCGAGACGTCGAGGTCGGTGCTCGGGATGAAGCTCACGAGTTGGCCGGTGATCGTCATACATCCACTGTGCGCCGGAGCGCCCGAGCGCGACAGTGGATTCGGCGGATTCACGCCCCCACCTCCGCGATCCGGCGACTAGGCTCTCGATCATGAGCACCTCGGAGATCGCCACGGTCCTGGCCTGGCACGACGCCGTGAACAGCAACGACATCGACACGCTCGTGCAGTTGTCGAGCGACGACATCGTGCTGCCCACCCCCGACGACGATCCCGACCAAGGACTCGACGAGCTGCGCGAGTGGGCGACGACGGCGGGCGTCACATTGCAGCCGGGCCGCCTGTTCGTCCACCGGGGCATCGTGGTGGTCGAGGAGACGGCGACCTGGGCGTCCGATCCGGGTCCTCGCGAGGAGGCGATCGCCTTCCGGGTGGTCGACGACCAGGTGGTCACCGTCGTGCGGCACACCGATCTCGCGGAGGCCTTCGAGGCGACCGGGCTGAGCGAGGCGGACCTGTACGAGGAGTGATCCGCTCCGCGTGACCGGAACCATATTCTGAACGCTCGCTAAGGTACTCTCCGTTGCGACAGTCCCTACGTATCGGAGTGAGGTTCGTCGAGTGTCCGCTGAAGCTGTTGAGAAGAAGGGTCCGCTCGCGGGTGTCCGCGTCGTCGAGTTCAAGGGTCTCGGTCCCGGCCCGCACGCCGCGACCCTGCTCGCCGATCTCGGCGCCGATGTCGTCATCGTGCAGCGCCCCGGCGAGATCCCGCAGGAGGGACAGCGCGATCCGATTCAGCGCAACCGTCGCATCGTCGAGGCAAACCTCAAGGATCCCGCCGACATCGAGAAGGTCCTGACCCTGCTCGAGCGCGCCGACGTCCTCATCGAGGGCTTCCGTCCCGGCGTCACCGAACGGCTCGGCCTCGGACCGGACGTGGTCCTCGAGCGCAACCCGCGCATCGTCTACGGCCGCATGACCGGTTGGGGCCAGGAGGGCCCGCTCGCCAACGCCGCCGGTCACGACATCAACTACATCTCCCTCACCGGCGTCCTGCACGCCATCGGCCGCCAGGGCGAGCGTCCGGTGCCGCCGCTGAACATGGTCGGCGACTTCGGTGGCGGTTCGATGTTCCTCGTGTTCGGCATCCTCTCCGCCCTCGTCGAGCGTCAGACCTCCGGCAAGGGCCAGGTCGTGGACGCGGCGATGGTCGACGGCGCCCTCGCGCTGTCGCACATGATGTGGGCGTTCCGCGGTCGCGGCGCGTGGTCGGACGAGCGCGGCGTCAACATGCTCGACACCGGCGCACCGTTCTACGAGGTCTACGAGACCAAGGACGGCAAGTACATGGCCGTCGGTTCCATCGAGCCGCAGTTCTACGCGCTGCTGCTGCAGGGACTCGAGCTCGATCCGGCCGACCTGCCGCACCAGCTCGACACCTCCCGCTGGGCGGAGATGAAGAAGATCTTCACCGACAAGTTCCTGTCGAAGACCCGCGACGAGTGGACCGAGATCTTCCTCGGCACCGACGCCTGCGTCTCCCCGGTCCTCACCTGGGCCGAGGCGGAGAAGAACGAGCATCTCGTCGCACGCGGGTCGCTGATCGAGATCGACGGGGTCGTGCAGCACGCACCGGCGCCGCGCTTCTCCCGCACCCCCGCCGGCGAGCCGGTCGGTCCGGCGGCCGAGGCCACCGACATCGACACCCTCTGGGTCTGATCGTCCCGTTCGGGCCCGGGATCGTAACGGTGTTCTACCGATACGGTTCCGGGCCCGTCCCATCCGCGGGAAAGGCACCGATCGCGCCGGGATCGGTGTGCTATCAACACCGTCATGAGTGATGGGGTGGGAGCCGCGATCCATCGATCGACGGCCACGGCACGAGCACGAGTACGCACCGCGGTCCCGGGCCACGTCCCGGAGGTGCTCGGCGTCCGCAGCAAGGACGGCACCCGCATCCACACCGAGGCCTACGGGCCCGCCGACGCCCCGACGATCGTCCTCGCGCACGGCATCCTGTGCGAACTCGGCTTCTGGCGCAACCAGATTCGCGATCTGAGCGACGACTACCGGGTGGTCGCCTTCGATCACCGCGGTCACGGACGCAGCCAGGCCGCCCCCGCCCGGGCGTACACGATGGACCATCTCGCCGACGATCTCCACGCCGTGCTGGGCACGGCCGCACCCGACGGCCGACCCGTCGTGGTCGCCGGGCACTCCATGGGCGGCATCGCCGTGATGGCCTGGGCCGAGCGGTATCCGCGCGACATCGACGCACGGGTCTCGGCCGTCGGTCTGGTCAACACCACACCGGGCGAGATCTTCGACAACGTACAGTTCCTACGCGGACCGCAGAGTCTGACGAAGGTGCGACGCCGTGTCGCGCAGACCGTCGTTCCGCTGGCACGGATGCCGCTCCCCCAGCGGATGCCCTTGCGCAGGCACCTGCTCTCCCGCGTCGCCGTCGGGACGGGAGCGGCCGCGACGATCACCGCCGACGTCGACCGCATGCTCGGCCGCACCTCGGCACGCGGTCGCGGTGGCTACGGCCGGCTGCTGGTGAACATGATCGACACCGTCGATCCCTCCGCGATCACCGCACCCACGCTGGTGATCGCGGGCAGCCACGACCGGATCTCACCGCCGGGCCGGTCCGAGTGGATCGCCGAGCGCCTGCCGAACCTGCTCGAACTGCGCACCTTCGACAGCGGGCACTGCGGTCCTCTGGAACGACCCCGCGAGGTGTCGGCGGCGCTGCGCGAGCTGATCGAGATGCCCTGAGAGGCAGGGTCAGACTACGAGCCGCGCCTCGTCGGGCGTGCGCCCGGAGGCGACCTGATCGTAGGCGGCGGCCATCGCCTCGACGGCGTCGGCGAGGACCTTGACGTCCTGTGTGTACGGCAGGCGCACGAAGTGCTCGAACGCGCCCTGCACACCGAAACGCGGGCCGGCGGAGAGCAGCACACCGTGGGACGGCGCGGCCGCGGCCAGCGAGGTGGACACCGGCTCGGGCATGCGCGCCCACAGCGACATCCCGCCCTGACCCGGCGTGTACTCCCACTCGGGCAACCGCCGGTCCAGGGCGTCGCACAGCGCACCACGTCGTTCCCTCAACGCGGCGCGCCGCCGTTCGAGCAGTTCGTCGACGTCCGAGAGCAGATGCGCCGCCGCGAGCTGTTCCATGACGGGCGTGCCCAGGTCGACCGCGGTCCGTGCCCCGGCCAGCCGGACGATCGTGTCGCGGTCGGCGCGGATCCATCCCACCCGCAGGCCACCCCACAGCGACTTCGCCGTCGAGCCCACCGTCACCACCGACGCACCGGCGGGCACGGCTGCGACGGGAGGCGGCGGCGGTGCGTCGAGCCACAGATCGACCATCGACTCGTCGACGACGAGCGTCGTCCGCGTGTCGCGCATGATGCGGGCCAGTTCGATGCGGCCGTCCTCGTCGAGGCACAGGCCCGTGGGGTTGTGGAAGTCGGGGACGAGAAAGGCGGTGCGGGCTGCGGTCTGCCGGACGGCACTGGCGACACCGTCGAGATCCCAGCCGCCGTGCGGGCCGTTCTCCGGACGCACCGGAACCGGCACCGGGCGCGCGCCGTACCGGCGGATCGCTTCGAGCGCATTGGGATAGGTGGGGTGGTCGACGACCACCCGGTCGCCGGGATCGTCGAGCACACCGAGCAGCAGGCGCATCGCATGCTGCGCCCCGGAGGTCACCATGATCTGGTCCGGCGAGGTGGGCAGTCCACGCTCGCGGTAGCGACGGGCGATGACCTCGCGCAGCACCGACACCCCGATCGGTTCCATGCCGTGCGAGTCGAGATAGGTCGACATCGACCGCAGCGCCGCCGCATACGCCGCCTCGATCTCCGCGGCCGGCGCGGGCAGTGAGGCGTTGCTCAGTTCGATCGCCGGGCCGATCGGCATCCGGGAGCCGGTGTTCTCGGAGCCCCGGCGAGCGGGCACGGCGACCGTGCTGCGGGCGCCCTGGCGGCTGCGCAGATAACCCTCTTCCCGCAGCGCTGCATAGGCGGACGCGACGGTGGTGCGGCTCACCGACAGCGCGGCGGCGAGTTCCCGCTCGCTGGGCAGGGCGACACCGAGCGGGACGCGACCGTCGTGCACGAGCAGACGGATGCTGTCCGCGAGCGCCCGGTAGGCAGATCTGGAACCACCCGAGTCCTGCCAGTTGCCGAGATCGCGGACGAGCGAGGCCGCCCCTATCGCGCGTGTGATCACCGGTCCAGTATCACGCAACCGGCCCGGGCCCCGATCGGGCCGGTGGGATCAGCGGATGACGTCGCGGCGGACGATCGTCTCGTCGCGGCCCGGTCCGACACCGATGCAGGAGATGTAGGCGCCGGAGAGCTCCTCGAGACGCAGCACGTAGTTCTGCGCGTTCTTCGGCAGTTCCTCGAAGGTGCGGGCGTGGGTGATGTCCTCCCACCAGCCCGGCATCTCCTCGTAGATCGGCTTGGCGTGGTGCACGTCGGTCTGCGTCATCGGCATCTCGTCGATACGCACACCGTCGACCTCGTAGCCGACGCAGATCGGCACGGTGTCGAGACCCGACAGCACGTCGAGCTTGGTGAGGAAGTAGTCGGTGATGCCGTTGACGCGGGTCGCGTAGCGGGCGATGACGGCGTCGAACCATCCCGTGCGGCGGGCGCGACCTGTGGTGACACCGACCTCGCCACCCTGCTTTGCCAGGTAGGCGCCGTGGTCGTCGAACAGCTCGGTCGGGAACGGGCCGGAGCCGACGCGGGTGGTGTAGGCCTTGAGGATGCCCAGCACCGTCGAGATCTTCGCCGGGCCGATACCCGAACCGACAGCGGCGCCGCCGGCGGTGGGGTTGGACGACGTCACGTACGGATAGGTGCCGTGGTCGACGTCGAGCAGCGTGCCCTGCGATCCCTCGAGGAGGATCGTGTCGCCGCGCTCGAGCGCCTTGTTCAGTTCGAGGCGCGTGTCGGTGATGCGGTGCTTGAAACCCTCGGCCTGGGTGAGGACCTCGTCGACCACCTGCTGCGGGTCGAGCGCCTTGCGGTTGTAGATCTTGACGAGCACCTGGTTCTTGAATTCCAGTGCGGCCTCGACCTTCTGGGTGAGGATCTTCTCGTCGAGCACATCGGCGACCCGCACGCCCACACGGGCGATCTTGTCCTGGTAGCAGGGGCCGATACCGCGTCCGGTGGTGCCGATCTTCTTCTTGCCGAGGAAGCGTTCGGTGACCTTGTCGATGGCCACGTGGTACGGCATGATCAGGTGCGCATCGGCCGAGAGCAGCAGACGGGACGTGTCGACGTCGCGCTTCTCGAGGCCTTCGAGCTCGGTGAGCAGCACACCCGGATCCACCACGACACCGTTGCCGATGACGTTGTTGACGCCGGGCGTCAGGATGCCCGACGGGATCAGGTGCAGGGCGAACTTGTCGCCGTTGGGCAGCACGACCGTGTGACCGGCGTTGTTGCCGCCCTGGTAGCGCACGACCCACTGCAGACGTCCGCCGAGTAGATCGGTAGCTTTGCCCTTGCCCTCGTCGCCCCACTGGGCTCCGATCAGGACGATTGCCGGCATGTCGCGCTCTCCTCAGGCAGGTGTCTACGTGCGGGCGGTCTCGCCTGCAGGGTCCTGCCCAACCGGGCAGCAGCCGGGACCACAGTGTAGTCCACCCTCCGACGAGCGCGAATGACGGGACTGCAGAAGCGCCGGAGCTGCGCCGCGCGGTGGCGGGTCGCCACCGCGCGGCGCAGCTC
>NZ_NERM01000030.1:0-51928 GCF_002215235.1 Rhodococcus sp. BUPNP1 | reverse complement strand
CGTGCCGTCACGAGCAGTTCCGCGGAGGGTGCAGAGGCCGCGGCCACCGAGACGACCGTGGACTGCAGACCGGTGGTGTGGGCGAGCAGACGCGACGCCTCCACCCGCAGCTCGCCGCCCGCGGACATGTCGACGATGTGCGTCTCGAGACCGCGGAAGCCGTAGTGCACGACGCCGTCGCCCTGCGCCAGCATCGTGGCCTCGTGCTCACCCTGCAGCATGCGTCCCGCCATGCCGGCGAGACCACCGAGACCGGGAGCGCCCCCGACGCCACCGGGAACACCGTGGGGGGAGAACCGGACGTTGCCGGTGTAGAACAGCATCGCGCCGCGGCGGGCCACGACGGGACCGGACTGCCGCAGGTCGACGCGCACGACCTTGCCGTTGATCTTCGTGAAGCTCATCTGTTCCTACCGTTCCGCCGGCTGGATGGAGACCACGCCCACGCCGTCCCACTTCAGGGAGAACGCCTCGCCGCTGCCCTGGCCGATGGCCGAGCGCCACGACACGTCGGTGACGAACGACTGCGTGAGCTGACCCTTCGCGCACACGAAGGCGTCGGGATCGACGACGAGGGGATACTGCGGCGACACCTCGAGATGGATGAGCGGGCCCCCGGCCGAGAGCAGCGCGACCTGCCCGGTCCCCGTCACCGTCGTGGTGAACAGGCCCTGGCCGCTCATGCCGCCGCGCAGGCCCGCGAACGTCACGTTCGTGTTCAGGTTCCCGCTCAGCGCCAGCAGCTGCTCGGATTCGACCTGCAGGGTCTCGTTGTTCAGCTCCAGCACCGTGACGTCCTGCGCCTGGTGCGCGAAGTAGACGACGCCCGTGCCGCTGCACTCCATGAGCGAGAGCCCCTCGCCCGTCGCGCGTTGCCGCAGCCCGGCGAGAACGCCCTCACCGCCACCGAAACCGGCGGACTTGAAACCGACCTGCCCCTCGTACGCCACCATCGACCCCGACAGGGCGCGGACGGACGAATTGCTCAGGTGGGCTTCGATCACCCTCTTGGTCTTCACGACTAGCCGCATGGCGGGAAACGATAGTCGGAAACGACTTCGGTGGAGCAGACCCCGGATAACGGGGCCTACTCCACCGAAGAACTACAGAAGACCTACAGCCCCAGATCCTTGGCGATGATCGTCTTCATGACCTCGTTGGTGCCGCCGTAGATGCGGGTCACGCGGGTGTCGGCGTAGAGGCGGGCGATGGGGTACTCGGTGATGTAGCCGTAGCCGCCGTGCAGCTGCAGGCACTTGTCGATGATGCGGCCGGCGGCCTCCGTCGCGAACAGCTTCGCGCGGGCGGCGTCGGGCACCGTCAGTTCGTCACGGTCGTTGAGCTCGATCGCGTTGTCGACCATGATCTGCATGGCCTGCAGTTCGGTCGAGCACTCGGCGAGCACGAACTTGGTGTTCTGGAAGGACGCGACCGGCTTACCGAAGACCTTGCGGTCCTTGGTGTATGCGATGGCGTGCTGGATCGCCGCGGCCGCGGTGGCGGCAGCGCCGAACGCGATGGTGAGACGCTCCTGCGCGAGGTTCTGCGTCAGGTACGAGAACGCCTCGCCCTCCTTGCCGAGCAGATCGGCGACCGGCACCTTCACGTCGTCGAACGACAGCTCGGCGGTGTCCGAGGTCTTGAGGCCGATCTTGTGGAGCTTGCGCCCCACGGCGAAGCCCTCGCTCCTGGTGTCCACCACCAGGATCGACAGACCACCGCGACGGTCCTCGGGGTTGTACGGCGAGGTGCGGGCCACGACGAGGATGCGGTCGGCGAGAGCGCCGCCGGTGATGAACGTCTTCGCGCCGTTGAGGACGTAGTGGCTGCCGTCCTCCGAGAGCTTCGCGGTGGTCGCGATGTTGGCGAGGTCGGAACCGGTGCCCGGCTCGGTCATCGCGATCGCGAACATCAGCTCACCCGAGGCGAACCCGGGGAGCCAGCGCTGCTTCTGCTCCTCGGTGGCGTTCTGCATGATGTACGGCAGGATCAGGTTCGAGTGCACCGACGACGAACCGAACGACACACCGGCCGCCGACGCCTCCTCGGCGAGGATCACGTTGAACTTCAGCGACGTCTCGCCACCTCCGCCGTACTCCTCGGGAACCTGGATGCCGAGGAGTCCGAGTTCGCCCATGCGGTTGTAGAACTCGCGCGGAGGATGGCCGGCCTCTTCCCACTCGGGGTAGACGGGCACGACCTCCTTCGCGATGAAGTCGCGGACGGTCTGCCGGAACGCCTCGTGATCCTCGTTGTACAGCGTGCGCTTCACGCGTTGTCCTTCCAGGGATGGATGTGATTGTGGGGGTGGACCTTACAGTGCGTAGCTGCGCAGCACACCCTTGCTGATGATCGTCTTCTGGATCTCGCTGGTGCCCTCACCGATGAGCAGGAAGGGAGCCTCGCGCATGAGGCGCTCGATCTCGTACTCCTTCGAGTAGCCGTAACCGCCGTGGATGCGGAAGCTGGCCTGGGTGACCTCGGAGCAGTACTCGCTGGTGAGGTACTTGGCCATACCGGCGGCGACGTCGTTGCGCTCACCGGAGTCCTTCAGGCGCGCGGCGTTGACCATCATCAGGTGGGCGGCCTCGACCTTGGTGGCCATCTCCGCGAGGGAGAACGAGATCGCCTGGTGCTGGGCGATGGGCTTGCCGAAGGTGGTGCGCTGCTGGGCGTAGCGGGCGGCGAGCTCGAACGCGCGGATCGCGACACCGCACGCGCGGGCCGAGACGTTGACGCGGCCGACCTCGACACCGTCCATCATCTGGAAGAAGCCCTTGCCGGGCTCGCCACCAAGGATCGAATCGGCCGAGGCCTTGTAGTTGTCGAAGACGAGCTCGGTGGTGTCGATGCCCTTGTACCCCATCTTGTCGATCTTGCCGGGGATGGTGACACCCGGGACGACCTCACCGAAACCGGCGGGCTTCTCGACCAGGAAGGTGGTCAGGTTCTTGTGGGGCTTGTCGGAGCCTTCCTCGGTCTTGACCAGGGCGGCGACGAGGGTGGAACTGCCACCGTTGGTCAGCCACATCTTCTGGCCGTTGATGACGTAGTTGCCGTCGGCGTCGCGCTTGGCCTTGGTGCGGATGGCGGCGACGTCGGAGCCGAGTTCGGGCTCGGACATCGAGAACGCGCCGCGGACCTCACCGGTGGCCATGCGGGGCAGGTAGTACTGCTTCTGCTCTTCGGTGCCGTGCTGGCGGATCATGTACGCGACGATGAAGTGCGTGTTGATGACGCCGGAGACGCTCATCCAGCCCCGGGCGAGTTCCTCGACGCACAGCGCGTAGGTCAGCAGCGACTCGCCGAGTCCGCCGTACTCTTCGGGGATCATCAGCCCGAACAGGCCCATCTCGCGCATCTGGTCGACGATGGCCTGCGGGTAGGTGTCCGAGTGCTCGAGTTCCTGAGCGTTCGGGATGATCTCGCGGTCGACGAAGGTGCGGACCGTGTCGAGGATCTCGGACTGGAATTCCGTCAGACCGAGGGTCTGGGCGAGGCGGGTCATGCGTGCTCTTTGTGGGAGATGCGGATGGTGCCGGAAGCTGCGAGGGCGTCGATCTCGTCGTCGGTCAGCCCGAGATGTTCGGTGAGCACCTCGGCGGTGTCGTCACCGTTGGCCGGCGCGGGGCGGACCTCGGGGTACCGGCCGTCGAAGGACATCGGGGTGCTCGGGGCGTGGTAGCTGCCGATGCGCGGCTGGTCGAGCTTGTGGAACATCGGATTGTCGGTCACGCGCGGATCGGCGGCGAGTTCGGCGAAGGTGCGGTAGCGCTCGTGCAGGACGGAGGTGCCGCCCAGTGCCTTCTCGACCTCGTCGGCGGTGTGGCGCGAGAACCAGGCGCCGAACAGGCTGTTGAGCACGTGGCGGTGCTCGAAGCGGGTGCCCTCGTCGCGGAAGTCGACGCCCAGGGCGGATTCGAGTGCGGCCACGGCCTCGGCGGTGCCGGTGAGCTCGGTGAGGTCGCGGAAGTGCCGCGGCGTGAGCGCGACGAGCATGAAGCGTGCGCCGTCGCTGGTGGCGAAGTCGGCACCGTAGGTGCCGTAGACGGAGTTGCCGACCTTCTCCCGGACGGGACGGCCGAGCTGGGCCTCGGCGATGTAACCGAGGTTGCCGACGGTCGCGAACGCGACGTCCTCGAGCGGGAGCACGACTTTCGTTCCGGCACCGGTGATCTCGCGGCGGTAGACGGCCGAGGCGACCGACAGGGCCGCGTACAGGCCGCACGAGACGTCCCAGGCGGGCAGCACGTGGTTGACCGGGGTCGACACGTTCTCGGCGCCGGTGACCTGCGGGAAGCCGGCGGCCGCGTTGACGGTGTAGTCGACGGCGCCGGTACCGTCGGCGCGGCCGAGGACCTGCACGTGGATCAGGTCGGGGCGGATCGTGGCGAGCTCGTCGTAGTCGAGCCACGAGCGGCCGGCGGCGTTGGTGACCAGCACTCCGGCGTCGATGATCAGGTCGCGGATCAGGTTCTGCGCGTCCGGGTTACGGAAATCCGCCGCGAACGACCGCTTGCCCTTGTTCAGGCCTGCCCAGTAGATCGACTCGTTGTCGTCGGTGACCGGCCAGCGGCGGTAGTCGGCAGCGCCGCCGATCGGGTCGACCCGGATCACGTCGGCGCCGAGGGCGGCGAGGGTCATGCCGCACAGCGGTGCGGCCACGAAGCTGGACACCTCGACCACGCGCACTCCCGCGAGGGGCGCAGTGGACGAGGGCAGCTCGTCGGTGGAAGCGGTGGAGTTCATGCTGGGCTCGCTCGTCGTCGCAGAATGTTTCGGGCACAGCCAGCATGCCCAGGTTTCGCCGCCGGGAACAGCACCGATCGGCTATCGCTCGGTTAGCGCAGACCAATACTCGATACAGCCGGAATGTGCCTTGTGATGGGTCATAGGTTTGAGTGATCGATTCGTTCGTCTCCCGCTCTTTGCGTCAGGTGACATGGCTCACGTTCAATACATGCAGACGCCAGGCGTGACGTTCTCACCGACAGCGACATACGAATTGTTCGTTCGTCGGACACCCCCGCTCGAGTTCTGAAGGGACTCCCAGTGACCACAGGCGAAATCGCGCACGACAAGTCGGCGGCCGCCGACGGCCCCGGTGGGCCGGCGACCGGCTCGACCCCTCTCGTGACCCCCGGCCGCGCGTGGAGCATGACCGGTCTGGTCATCTTCCTCTACGTCGTCAACTACGCCGACAAGGCCGTCCTCGGCATCATCGCCCAGCCCCTGGCGCGTGAGCTCGGCATGAGCTCCTCCCAGATCGGCCTGGTCGGATCGCTGTTCTTCGTCACATTCACCGTCGGCGGATTCTTCGCCGGGCCGCTGAACAAGTACATGACCCTCCGCTGGGCCCTGCTGGCCCTCGGCCTGGTGTGGTCGGTGGTCATGCTGCCGCTCGTCGTCAGCGCGAGCTTCGCGATGCTGGTCGTCACCCGCATGTTCCTCGGTCTCGCCGAAGGACCGAGCTCGGCGCTCATGCACACCGCCGCGTACTCGTGGCACCCGCCGGCCAAGCGTGGTCTGCCCGGCGCCTTCCTGGCCGGTTCCGCCTCGGTCGCCAAGATCGCCCTCGCCCCGGTCCTGACCTTCATCACCGTCGAGTGGGGATGGCGTGCCGCGCTGATCTCGCTGTCGGTCCTCGGTGCGGTCTGGATGGGCTCCTGGCTCCTCGGCTGGAAGGAAGGCCCCTACACGACCAAGGCCGTCAAGGGCGCCGAGACCTCCGCGTCGGCTGCCCAGACCGAGCCGTCCGTGCCGTGGCACAAGATCTTCCTCACCCGCACGTTCATCAGCTGCGCGATCCTGATCATGGTCGTCTACGCGCTCACCACCGTCGTCCTGACCTGGCTGCCGTCCTACTTCGAGGTCGGCCTCGGCTACAGCGCTCTGCAGGCCGGCTCGATGTTCGCCCTGCCGTCCATCATCGGTCTGTTCCTCATGATCAGCTCGGGCACGGTCACCGACCGTCTCAGCGCCAAGGGTTACCGCTCGCGGGTCGTCCGCATCATCGTGCCCGCCGTCGGCGTGCTCATCTGCGGTGCCATCCTGGTCTTCCTCCCGTCCATCGGTACGCCGGCTCTCGCCGTCGCGGTCGTCTCCATCGGCTACGGCTTCGGTGCCATCGCGTTCCCGCTGATCAACGCCGCGATCTCCGAGCTGTGCCCGCCGCAGCAGACCGCCGGCACGATGGGTGTCTTCCTCGCCCTCATGGCCGTCGGTGGCCTCGTCGCCCCCTACGGCACGGGTGTCCTCGTCGACAACGCCGCCACCGCGGCGGAGGGCTACGCAACGGCCTTCCAGGTCATCGGTGCACTCGGAGCGCTCGCCGCGATCCTGGTCCTGTTCCTGGCGAACCCGGAACGCGACCGCAAGATCATCCGGGCCGCGGCCTGACCAGTTCGGCATAGCTTCCGCCTAACGGAAGCTTCCGCCGAAAGACTTTCCCCTACCGGCCGGGTGCATGGTCTCCTCGAATGTGAGGACCACCACCCGGCCGGTCGTCTTTTCCCCACCACGGTTGCCCGGCAACCGTGTCCCGCAACAGCAAAGGACCGATTCGCATGCGCGATGCCGTGATCGTCGACGCCGTCCGTTCCCCCATCGGACGTCGCGGTGGTGCACTGTCCGAGATCCACCCCGTCAACCTGTCCGCCCACGTGCTGACCGCACTGGCCGAGCGGGCCGGCTTCGATCCCGCCACGATCGACGACGTCCAGTGGGGTTGCGTCAGCCAGGTCGGTGACCAGGCCGGAATCGTCTCGCGCAGCGCCGTGTTCGCGGCCGGATGGCCGGTCACCGTGCCCGCCACCACCATCAACCGGGCATGCGGATCGAGCCAGCAGGCCGTGTCCTTCGCCGCCGCGACCGTCATCTCCGGACAGAACGACGTCGTGATCGCCGGTGGTGTCGAGTCCATGAGCCGCGTGCCGATGGGCAGCGCCAGCAAGGACGGCCAGCACTTCCCGCAGAACGTGCTCGACCGCTTCGAGGTCGGCGGCTTCAGCCAGGGCATCGGCGCCGAGATGATCGCCGAGAAGTGGGGCTTCTCCCGCACTCAGCTCGACGAGTACGCGCTGCGCTCGCACGAGTTGTCCGCAGCCGCCACCGACGCAGGTGCGTTCACCGGCCAGATCGCCCCGGTCGGCGACTTCGCCACCGACGAGGGCATCCGCCGCGGCGGCACCGTCGAGTCGCTCGCCAAGCTCAAGACCGTCTTCAAGGAGGACGGCGTGATCCACGCCGGCAACTCCTCGCAGATCTCCGACGGCGCCGGCGCTCTGCTCATCACCACCAGCGAATACGCCGCGGCGCAGGGCTGGACCCCGCTCGCCCGCATCCACACCGCCGTCGTCGCCGCCGACGACCCGGTCGTCATGCTCACCGGCCCCATCCCCGCCACCGAGAAGGCCCTGAAGCGTTCCGGTCTGTCCATCGACGACATCGGTGCCTTCGAGATCAACGAAGCGTTCGCACCGGTGCCGCTCGCATGGCAGGTCGAGACCGGTGCGAAGCCCGACCGCCTCAACCCGCTCGGCGGCGCGATCGGTGTCGGCCACCCCCTCGGCGGCTCCGGCGCGATCCTCATGACCCGCCTCGTGCACCACATGCGCGACAACGGCATCCGCTACGGCCTGCAGTCGATGTGCGAGGCCGGCGGCATGGCCAACGCCACCATCCTCGAGCTTCTCTGATCCCGCTCATTCCCCAAGCTGCTACGAATCCGAAGGAAACACTATGGAACTCAAGGGTCTGTCCGTTGCCGTCACCGGCGGAGCGTCCGGTCTCGGTCTCGCCACGGCACGTCGCGTCCTGGCGGCCGGCGGCAACGTCACCCTCATCGACCTCCCCGGCTCGAACGGTGAGGAGATCGCCAAGGAGCTCGGCGACGGCGCCGTCTTCGCCCCCGGCGACGTGACCGATTCGGAGCAGTTCGCTGCGGCTCTCGACGTCGCACACGAGCGCGGCGGCCTGCGCGGTGTCGTGCATTGCGCCGGCGCCGGACGCAAGATGCGCATCCTCGACAAGGAGGGCAAGGCCGGTTCGCTCGAGGACTTCGAGTTCGTGATCCGCCTCAACCTCATCGGCTCGTTCAACGCGCTGCGCCTCGGCGCCGAGCGCATGGCCGAACTCGACCTCATCGAGGACGAACGTGGCGCCGTGGTCATGACGGCCTCCGTCGCGGCTTTCGAGGGCCAGATCGGCCAGATCAACTACTCGGCGTCCAAGGCCGGCATCGTCGGCATGACGATCGTCGCCGCACGCGACCTCGCCAGCAAGGGCATCCGCGTCAACACCATCGCCCCCGGCATCATGGACACCCCGCTGCTCGCCCGCCTGCGCGAGGACGTCCGCAAGTCGCTCGAGGCGACCGTGCCCAACCCGTCGCGTCTGGGCCGACCCGACGAGTTCGGTCAGCTGGCCACGAACATCCTCGAGAACGGCTACATCAACGGCGAGACCATCCGCCTCGACGGCGCCATCCGTATGGCACCGCGGTGAGCCGGGCGTCGACCATGACCTCGGCTTCCGACCTCGCACAGCGCAGGCTGTCGTATCCGGCGACGACGATGGCGGTGTGGGCACCGAGCCTCGCCGCCGTCTACGGCGATCGTCCCGCGGTGATCGACGGCGACCGGGTGCTCACCTACAACGACCTCGACGCACGCTCGGCGCAGTTCGCCGGCGTGCTGCACGAGGCCGGGGTGCGGGCCCGCGACGTGGTGCTCCTGCACCTCGGTAACTGCGTCGAGTTCCACATCGCCTATTACGGCGCGCTCCGCGTCGGAGCGGCGGTCACGCTCGTGAATCCGCTGCAGCCCGAACCGGGGCTGCGCCGGCAGATCGAGGAGACCTCCGCGGCCGCGGCGGTCACCGGTTCCGCGCAGGCCGAGACGCTGTTCCGGGCTGCGGAGGGAACAAGTGTCCGGTTGATCGCGGTCGTCTCCGACGAGGCTGTCACGGCACCGGGTGCCGTGCACTTCGGCGATGCGCTCGAAGGGCGCCCGGAGACCTTCGAACCCGTCGTCACCGGTCCGGACGACATCGCGCACATCGCGTACACCGGTGGCACGACAGGTATTTCGAAGGGCGTCCGGGTCCTGCACCGCAACGTCGTCGGCAACGTCACGCAGATGTGTGCGTGGCGTGCCGGGCACCAGCTGGTCGCCGACGTCGACGGACGCATCTCGCTCGAACCGATCGACGACCTGAAGATCGCCGGTGCGGTCCCGGGTCAGGGTTCGACGATCGTGGTGTCGCCGCTGTTCCATGCGCACGCGCTGATCAACACGTCGTTCCTTCTCGCGTGCGGCCTGACCCAGGTCCTCGCGGGTCGATTCGATCCGGCTCGCATGCTGGAGCTGATCGAGCGGTACGAGGC
This sequence comes from Rhodococcus sp. BUPNP1, assembly GCF_002215235.1. Classification (NCBI taxonomy): domain Bacteria; kingdom Bacillati; phylum Actinomycetota; class Actinomycetes; order Mycobacteriales; family Nocardiaceae; genus Rhodococcus; species Rhodococcus sp. BUPNP1. The sequence continues at coordinate 42,543 of NZ_NERM01000030.1, read as the reverse complement.
CAGCTACATCACCGGTAGCCCGGCGATGTGGCACGCTCTCGCCACGCATCCCGACGTCGAGACCCGCGACCTGTCGACCGTGCGGGTGGTCTCGTCCGGTGCCGCACCGATCGATCACGTGACCCTCGAGAACCTCGAGCGCGCCTTCCCCAACGCGCGTATCGCGGAGGGCTACGGGCTCACCGAGGGCACCTGCGTCGTCACCGCGATGCCGCTCGTCGTCGACTCGGAGTACCGACTCGGCAGCGTCGGCCTTCCGGTCTTCGACACCGAACTCGAGATCCGGTCGCAGCTCGATCCGGGCGTCGTCCTCCCCGACGGGGAGCGCGGCGAGCTGTGGATCCGCGGACCGCAGGTCACCGACGGATATCTCGGACACCCCGAGATCACCGCGGAGCAGTACGTCGACGGCTGGCTCGCCACCGGCGACATCGCCTACCGCGATGCCGACGGATTCGTGTACATCGCCGACCGGGCGAAGGACATGTTGATCTACAAGGGCTACAACGTGTATCCGCGTGAGCTCGAGGAGATCCTGGTGACCCACCCGAAGGTGTCCACCGCGGCGGTCGTCGGCCGGGAGGCGGGTGCGATCGGTCAGGAGCCGGTCGCCTTCGTCGTTCCCGTCGCCGGCGAGGAGCCCGACGCGGAGGAGCTGAAGGCGTATGTCGCCGAACGGGTCCTGCCGTACAAGAAGATCCGCGAAGTGGTGGTGGTCGACGCACTGCCGACCTCCGCCGCGGGCAAGATCCTCAAGACCGATCTGCGATCGCGCCTGACGGTCTCCTGACCCGCACACGAGAAACCCCCGGCATCCGATGCCGGGGGTTTCTTCGTATGCGGTGGAGGGCGATTCGAGAGAATCGCTTCGGGCGCGGTTCCGGACGTACCCGTTCCGGAACCGCGCCGCGAAGATCAGGAGTTCTTCTTCTGTTCCTGCTTGACGAGTCCGCCGCCGATGATCAGCCGCTGGATCTCGCTGGTGCCCTCGTACAGGCGCAGCAGACGCACATCACGGTAGATCCGCTCGACGGCGACCTCACGCATGTAGCCGCTGCCACCGTGGATCTGCACCGCGAGATCGGCGACCTTGCCGACCATCTCGGTGCAGAACAGCTTCGCCACCGACGGCGCGATCCGGCGATCGGTCTCCTCGACCCACGCCTTCGCGGCGTCGCGGACCAGGGCGCGGCCGGCCATCACACCGGTCTGCTGATCGGCGATCATCGCCTGCACCAACTGGAAGTTGCCGATCGGAGTGCCGCCCTGGGTCACCGCGGCCGCATAGGCCACCGATTCGTCGAGCGCACGCTGGGCCTGACCGACCGACAGTGCGGCGATGTGCACGCGACCGCGGGCGAGCGAGACCATCGCGGCCTTGTAACCGACGTCCTCGCTGCCACCGACGAGCGCGGAGTTCGGCACCCGCACCCCGTCGAAGTGCACATCGGCGGTCCAGGCGCCCTCCTGGCCCATCTTGGCGTCCTTGTTGCCCACCGTCAGACCCGGGGTGTCGGCGGGGACGAGGAAGACCGCGATGCCGGTGCCGTTCTCGTCCGCGGGGCGGGTGCGGGCGAAGACGACGAACAGGTTCGCCAGCGGCGCGTTGGTGATGAAGCGCTTCTCACCGGTGATGACCCAGTCGTCGCCGTCGCGCACGGCCTTGGTGCGCAGACCCGACGGATTCGAGCCCGCGCCCGGCTCGGTGAGCGCGAAGGAGGCGACGACCTCGCCGGAGGCGATGCCCTCGAGCCACTGCTTCTTCTGCTCGTCGGTGCCGAAGTTCACCAGCACCTGGCCGGCGATGCCGTTGTTGGTGCCGAACATCGAGCGCAGCGACAGCGTCGTGTAACCCAGCTCCATCGCCAGTTCCGCGTCCTGCTGCAGATTCAGGCCGAGACCGCCCCATTCCTGCGGGATGGCGTAACCGAACAGGCCCATGTCCTTCGCGGCCTGGCGGATGTCCTCGGGGATCGCGTTCGTCTCGGCGATCTCCTGCTCGCGCGGCACGACCACGTTGCGCACGAACGCGCGGGTCTGCGCGAGGATCTCGCGGAAGTCGTCTTCGTCGACCTCGGGGGCCGGGATGGAGAGTGTCATGTCTACAACCTTTGTGCGGCCGCGGGAAGGTGTCCAATACGAATGGCGCCATTCCCGTATAGGCATTGTCGATGGATCGAGGCCGTTCCACGGGTCGGATCGCCGTTATATTCGGAGCATCGACTTGTCTGGGGGCCGTCCCGAGCCCCGCCGAAAGGAATCGTAGATGTCTCTGTTGGAGAACCGCACTGCCGTGATCACCGGTGGCGCTCAGGGAATCGGCTTCGCCATCGCACAGGAGTTCGTCGATGCCGGCGCCCGCGTCGTGATCGGCGACCTCGACCTCGATGCCGCCACCGCCGCCGCCGAGAAGCTCGGTGGCCGCGACGTGGCCCGGGCCGTGCGCGCCAACGTCGTCGAGTCCGCCGACTGGGACACCCTCCTCGCCGAGGCCGTCGACGGTTTCGGTTCGCTCGACGTGGTGGTCAACAACGCCGGTATCACCCGCGACGCGACGATGCGCACGATGACCGAAGAGGACTTCGACCTGGTCATCTCGGTGCACCTCAAGGGCACCTGGCACGGCACCCGCAAGGCCGCCGCGATCATGCGTGAGGCCAAGCGTGGCGCGATCGTCAACATCTCCTCGCTGTCCGGCAAGGTCGGCATGGTCGGCCAGACCAACTACTCCGCCGCCAAGGCAGGCATCGTCGGCCTGACCAAGGCCGCCGCCAAGGAGATGGCGCACCACGGCGTCCGCGTCAACGCGATCCAGCCCGGCCTGATCCGTTCGGCGATGACCGAGGCCATGCCGCAGAAGGCATGGGACCAGAAGATGAGCGAGATCCCGATGGGCCGCCCCGGTGAGGTCGACGAGATCGCCTCCGTCGCACTGTTCCTCGCGTCCGACATGTCCTCCTACATGACCGGCACCGTCCTCGAGGTCACCGGCGGCCGCTTCATGTGACGGTCCACCCGTCACCTCACTCTCTTCCCGAAAGGTCATCATGCGCGAAGTAGTCATCTGCGAGCCGGTCCGTACTCCGATCGGCCGCTACGGCGGAATGTTCAAGTCCCTCACCGCAGTCGATCTCGGTGTCGCGGCACTGAAGGGTCTGCTCGAACGCACCGGTGTTGCGCCCGAACAGGTTCAGGACGTCATCCTCGGCCACTGCAACGGCAACAGCGAGGCCCCGGCCATCGGCCGCGTCGTCGCCCTCGACGCCGGTCTGCCGATCATGGTGCCCGGCATGCACATCGACCGCCGTTGCGGTTCGGGCCTGCAGGCCGTCATCCAGGCCGCCTTCCAGGTCGGTAACGGCGACCACGATCTCGTCGTCGCCGGTGGCACCGAGTCGATGAGCAACGCGGCGTTCTACTCCACCGACATCCGATGGGGCGGTGCCCGCACCGGTGTGCAGATGCACGACGGTCTGGTCCGCGCCCGTTCGACCGCCGGTGGCCGCTTCTACCCGGTGCCCGGCGGCATGATCGAGACCGCCGAGAACCTGCGTCGCGAGTACTCGATCTCCCGCGAGGAGCAGGACGAGCTCGCCCTGAACTCGCACCTGCGTGCCGTCCACGCCCAGAAGAACGGGATCCTCGCCGAGGAGATCATCCCCGTCACGGTCAGCAGCCGTAAGGGCGACGAGGTCATCGACACCGACGAGCACCCGCGCCCCGACATCAGCCTGGAGACCCTCGCCAAACTGAAGCCGATCATGGGCAAGCAGGACCCCGAGGCCACCGTCACCGCCGGCAACGCCAGCGGCCAGAACGACGCCGCGTCCATGGCGATCGTCACCACCCCGGAGAAGGCCGCCGAGCTGGGCCTGACCCCGCTGGTGCGGTTCGTCTCGTGGGGTGTGGCGGGTGTCCAGCCCAAGATCATGGGCATCGGCCCCGTGCCGGCCACCGAGGTCGCCCTTGCCAAGGCGGGCATCACCCTCGCCGACGTCGACCTCATCGAGCTCAACGAGGCGTTCGCCGCGCAGGCCCTCGCCGTGACCCGCGAGTGGAAGTTCGGCAAGGCCGACTTCGAGCGCACCAACGTCCACGGCTCCGGCATCTCGCTCGGCCACCCGGTCGGCGCGACCGGCGGACGCATGCTCGCCACCCTCGCCCGCGAGCTGCACCGTCGCGAGGCCCGCTACGGCCTCGAGACCATGTGCATCGGCGGCGGCCAGGGTCTGGCAGCGATCTTCGAGCGCGTCGCGTAAGCAGTCGGCTCCCGGTTCGGGGAGGTTGTGTCCGGTTTTCTCGAAAAATCCGGACACAGCCTCCCCGAACTTCTTTCGTCCCAGGTGACGGCCTGGGGATAACGTCCGAGCTTGTCCACAACCGGCCTCGACGCGGCGTCCGGGCGGGAGTCGCGCCGGACATGCTCGGCGCGTGATCGACTTCGACGAACCGTTCTCGGGGCGTGCGGCACTTACTGCCGGCGTCGTCACGCGGCATCGACTCGCGCGCGACTTCGTCCATCTCCATCGCGACGTCTACATCCGACGAGGAGTCCCGGCGACCCCGCTGCTGCGCGCAAAGGCGGCGTGGTTGTGGTCGCAGGGCCGCGGCGTCCTCGCGGGAGTCTCCGCCGCTGCCGTGCACGGTACGCGGTGGCTCGACCCGGATGCGGCGGCCGAACTCGTCCGCTCCGATCACGTCCGGTCGGTGCCGGGTATCTCGGTCCGACGCGCCCCGAAGCTCGACACCTGCCTGGTCGACGGGATGGTCGCGACCACACCGGCGCAGACGGCCTTCGATCTCGCCCGACGAATGCCGCTCGACCGCGCCGTCGAAACGATCGACGCACTCTGCAACGCGACCGGCCTGAAGGTGCGTGAGATCGAGGAACTGACGACGAGGAGCAAGGGCGCACACGGCATCGGTGCCGTGCCGCGGGTGCTCGCCCTCGTCGACGGTGGAGCTGCGTCACCGCCCGAGACCCACACGCGTCTGCTCCTCGTCCGTGCCGGTCTCCCGCCGCCGGAGACCCAGATCGAGATCTTCGTCGGCGACGCGTTCGTGGCGCGAGCCGACATGGGATGGAAGCAGTGGCGGGTCCTCGTGGAGTACGACGGCGTGCAGCACTGGACCGACCCCACCCAGCGCACCCGCGACATCGACCGGTACGCGGTGCTGCCCGAACTGGGGTGGACGGTCATCCGGGTCGGTGCCGACCTCCTCTACCGGCGGCCCGACGTCTTCGTCGAACGGGTGCGTCGTGCTCTGGGAGCGGCCGGTGCGCCCGTCTGAGCAGGACTTCGGGGAGGTTGCGTGCGTGTTTTTCGAGAAACGCGACCACAACCTCCCCGAAGTTCCGAAGGCAACGCTATCCGGTGCGGAGGAGATAGAAGCGGAAGAAGCCGAAGTCCTCGATGGGGAGCACGTCGACCCCGGTGAAACCGGCGTCGAGGGCGTAGCGACGCAGGGTCGCGGGACGCATGACGGTGCCCGTCGCGGCGCTCGGTGTGTGGCTCATGCCGTCGGGGAGGCAGATGGTGAGGCTGTAGCCGTACATGAGCCGTTCGACGTCGTCGCCGGGCGCGGTGAAGGTGTCGGCGACCGCTTCGTCCAGGACGATCATGAACCCGCCGGGTGCGAGCGAACGCCGCACGGCGGCCAGCACCTCGACCGGTTGCGGCATGTCGTGGACGCACTCGAACGCGAAGGCCGCGTGGAAGTTTCCACCGGGCAGTTCGGACGCGTCGCACTGCGTGAACGTGACGCGCTGCGCCACATCGGTATTCTCCGCGAGGTTCGACCGGGCCATCTCGACCGACGGGGCGTCGATGTCGAAGCCCTGCACCGTCGCATCCGGATAGGTGCGCGCGATCGTGATCGTCGACCATCCTCCGCCGCAGCCGATGTCGGCGATCTTCGCGCCCGGCTGCCCGAGCACCCGGTCGACCTCCGGTACCGACCGCAGAGCATCGGGTAGTGCCTTCTCGAACAGCGGCCTGTTCGCGTCGGCCTGCGACTCGCACACGTCGCGACCGAACTGGCTCCAACTCACTCCGCCGCCGCTGCGGTACGCCTCGAGCAGACCGGGAAGCTGCATCGTCGCGCCGACGATCATCCGAGCGAGCGGCGCCATGTACGCCAGGTTGCGCGGATCGGTGAGCACCTCGCGACCGGCCGACGACAGAGCGAAGCGTGGGGGATCACCGTCGTCGACGTCGAGCAGACCGGTCACGGCCTGCTGCTCGAGCCACTCCCGGGTGTACCGCGGGTGGGTCCCGGTGCGTTCGGCCAGTTCGTCGGCCGTCGCAGGTCCGTCGTCGGCGAGGCTTCGGTACCAGCCGAGACGGTCACCGATCAGGATCGTGAGGGTGTCCATGGTGCCGAGGACGGAATCGAGGACGCGCTGCGCGTAGGCGTCGACGGAGTCGAGATGGGTGGAGGAACTCGTCGAAGTGGACATACCGATCATCTCCCGAGGGCGGAAGTGGACGTCGTCCCCACTATCGTCGCGCCGGGATCCCCGGATGTCACCGCATCAGCGGACTCATTCGGTCGCGTCGGACTCCTCGGACGACCGCACGAAGTCGACGAAAGCGCGTCCGGCCTTCGACAGCGAGGCCGGGTCGAACACCAGCCCGTACGACTGCGCGAAGGTCGGCTCGCACGGGCGGACCACCGCGACGTCCTGCGCCGACTCGGCGAGAGACCGTTCGACGAACGATCCGCCCAGACCGGCGAGCACCATCGGCAGGCGGGCCTCGCGATGGTCGGTGAGCACGGAGATGGGGCGGCGCACCTCGGCCTGTCGCATCGCGTAGTCGATCGCGTCGCTCACGGAGCCACCACCGCGCGGCACGAAGACCATCGGGATGTCGGGGAGCTCGGCCAAGGACAGCGGCCCGGGCGGCAGGTCGGTGCCAGGGGGATAGGCGAGCCAGTACTCGGTCTGTCCGAGCTCGATGATCTCGAGCCCCACCTCGTCCTCGACCGGCAGGTGGGTGACGACGAACTCGCAGTGACCGTCGTGGATGACCGACGCGGTGAACTCCTCCGCACGCAGATCGCCGAGGCGCGCGGTGACCTTGGGATGGAGGCGACGGAACTCGGAGACCAGGTCGACGATCGGGCCGGTCGCGAGAGCGGGGAAGACCATCAGATCCAGTCGGCCCGTGACCTCGGTCGTCGACACGGTGAGCAGCTCCTCGACGGCGTTCACATCGCGGAGGATCTGCCGGCTCGGGCCGATCAGCGCCTTGCCCGCCGCAGTGAGGACCATGCCGCGCCCGATGCGGTGGAACAGCTGCACACCCAGCTCGCGCTCGAGGCTGCGCAGTGCCTGGGAGACGGTGGGCTGGGCGACGCCGAGCTCGGCGGCCGCGCCGTTGATGCCGTCGTTCTCCACGACGGCGAGGAAGTACTCGACCTGACGGAACTCCATGTCGTCACGCTTCCCAGGGGGTGCCGGTGGTGGTCGCCACGAATGCGGCGGCAGCGGGGGACAGATCGCCGGGTCGCATCACCAGCCCGACGGGACGTCGGAACGGTGAGTCCAGCGGCCGGACGACGGCACCGGGGATCTGCTTCTCGGCGACGCGACGCGGAACGATCGTCCCGGCGGTGCCACGCTCGACGAACTGCCACAGGGCGGCCTGGTTGGCGCAGTCGACGACGACGTTCTGCTCGCCGAGCAGTTCACCGGTGCGCGCGGCGCTCGCGCGGGAGCCGAGGTCGAGGACCAGCGGGAAGTCGCGGACCTGCGCCCGGGTGACGGGGTCGGGCACGTCGGCGGCGAGGTCGGGGTGCAGGGCGAGCACCATCTCCTGCTCGAGGACGGGGACGGTGATCATGCCGGCGTGCTCGACCGACAGGTCGGTGATGCCGATCTCCGCCTCGCCGCGGCGCAGCGCCGCATGCACTCCGGGAGGTCCTTCCGCGTCGTTCACCCGCACGGTCAGGTTGGGGTAGCGCTGACGGAAGCGCTGGACGAACTCGATGACGGGGTGGATCGAGAACGTCGCGAAGGTGACGATCTCGACGCGGCCGGCCTCGAGGTCGCGCACCGCCGCGACCTTCTGTTTCGCCCGCTCGACGTCGGCCAGGATGCGGCGTGCGGCGACCTCGAGGACGCGACCGTCCTCGGTGAGGGTGAGCCGTCGGCCGGTGCGGTCGAACAGGGTCGTGTCGAGGCGTCGTTCGAGGGTGCGGATGGCCTGCGACAACGACGGCTGCGAAATATAGAGTGCCTGAGCAGCTTTCGTGATCCCGCCGTGGTCGACGACGGCCACGAAATAGGTCACGAGGTGCAAGTCCACCCGATTATCGTAGGTGACGCCCCGAATCGTCCCGCACGTAACCGTCAGGAAGGGGTGTCGACCGGGCGCGGTACCTGCCATCCGCCGGTGAACGACGGCTCGCGTTTCTCGACGAAGGCGCGCATCGCATCGGGGGCGTCGGTGGCGTGGTTGACCGCCTGAGAGCGGGCCTCGTTCTCGAGTGCCTCGCGCAGCGTGAGCGACGAACCCTGCTCGAGCATCCGCGCCGACATGCTCACCGCGACCGGCGGGGCCGCTGCCAGCCGCGCGGCCAGTTCGGCGGCCCGGCCGGCGAGGGCGTCGGGCTCGACGAGCTCGGTCACCAGGCCCAAGCCGTACGCTTCCTCGGCGCTCACGATGTCGGCGAGCATGACCAGACGCTTCGCCTGATGCAGTCCGACGAGGCGCGGCAGGATCCACGACCCGCCGAAGTCGACCGACAGTCCGCGGCGCGCGAAGATCTGACTGAACTTCGCCGTCCGGGAGGCGACGACCACGTCGCACAGCAGCGCCATGTTCCATCCGGCGCCCACCGCATACCCTTCGACCTGCGCGACCAGCGGTTTGGAGAACTCCGCGACGGCGAGCGCCGTCGAGTTGATCTCCCGCATGCGGTCGAGGGGATGGGTGGAGTCGCGCCGCTCCATGTCGGCGCCGGTGCAGAAGTCGCCGCCGGCGCCGGTGAGAATCACGGCGCGGACGGAGTCGTCGTGCTGGAGCGCACCGAACGTCTCACGCAACGACCGCCACGCCTCGACCGTCATCGCGTTCTTGCGCTCCGGCCGGCTCAGTGTGATCGTGGCGACCGAGCCATCATGCGCGACCAGCACGTCCGACATTCCTACTCGCCCTTCCAGACCGGTGCGCGCTTCTCGGCGAACGCCCGGGCGCCTTCCTTGGCGTCGGCAGACGCGAAGACCGGGTCGATGAACTTGCGCTGCGCGACGAAGGCGTCGGGGTCGGTGTAGTTGGCGGCCATCGCGACGACCTGCTTCGTGGCCTTGACGGCGAGCGGGCCGTTCGCCGCGACGCGGGCGGCGAGTTCCTTTGCCACCGTGAGTGCTTCACCGGGCTCGGTGACGCGGTTGACCAGACCGTGCTGGTGGGCGACCTCGGCGGTGAGCGGGTCACCGGTGATGGCCAGCTCCATCGCGAGCGGGTAGGGCAGGATCTTCGGCAGGCGCAGCAGGCCACCTGCCGCTGCGGCGAGTCCGCGCTTGACCTCGGGGATACCGAACTTCGCTTCGCGCGACGCGACGATCAGGTCGGCGGACAGTGCGAGTTCGCATCCACCGGCCAGGGCCCAGCCCTCGACGGCGGCGATGAGAGGCTTGCTCGGCGGTGCCTCGGTGATGCCGCCGAAGCCGCGACCGGGGATCGACGGCTTCTCGCCGCGCGCGAACGCCTTCAGGTCCATTCCGGCGCAGAATGTTCCGCCGGCGCCGGTGAGGATGCCGATGGTCAGGTCGGGGCGTGCCTCGAACTCGTCGATGGCCGCGGCCAGCGCCTCGGAGACCTCGAGGTTCACGGCGTTCTTGGCCTCGGGGCGGTTGAGGGTGAACACCGCGACGCCGTCGGCGAATTCGGTGAGGACAACGCTCATGTCAGTTTTCCTTCGTATCGGTCGGAGCGGAGAGAGTCCAGCGGGCGGGAGTTCCACCGTCGGAACGGATGTCGCCTCGGTCGGCGAGAACGAGGAGATGGGCCTGGGTCTCGCGGACGGCGAGTCGCTGCAGCCGGGGGTCCATCACGTCGATGGGGCGCGACCAGGTGACGCGGGTCGTGATCTCCCATGCCGTCGATTCGGGCCGGGCCGCGACGGCGTTGCGGATCTCGTCGAGACGGACCTCGTGGTGGTCCATGAGCTGGCGTGCGCGCTCGGTGACTCCGCGGAAGCGGTACTCGTGGGCGGGCAGCACCTCGCAGTCCGGCAGCGCCGTCGTGGCGTGCAGCGACAACAGGTAGCGATGCAGTGGGTCGCCCAGTTCGCCGGGGCCCGAGGAGATGTTGGGGCTGATGCGCGGGAGCATGTGGTCGCCGCTGAACAGCAGGTCGCGGTCGCGGTCGACGAATGCGAGATGTCCGGGCGTGTGACCGGGGGTCCACACCGCTTCGATGTTCCAGCCGGGAAGGTCCAGCCGATCACCGTGGGCGAGAACGACATCGGCGCTCTCCCCCTGGGGGAAACGGACGAGTTCGAAGCGGGCGGCCTCGACGACCTCGGGCGGGGCACCGAGCCCGGTGAGGTCCACGCGCCAAGCTTCCTTGTCGGCGGCGACGTCCTCCGGCGTGAAGTGTCCGAGGGCTGCGGCGTCGGCGGCGTGCATCGCGATGACGGCGCCGGTCGTCTCCTTCAGACGGGGTGCCAGGCCGAAATGGTCGGGATGCAGGTGGGTGATCGCCGCGTAGCGCACGTCGGTGATGTGGTGGCCGGTCGCGGCGACACCGGCGACGAGGGTGTCCCACGACTCCTCGGTGTCCATGCCGAGGTCGATCAGGGCGAGGCCGTCGTCGAGTGCGAGTGCGTACGAGAGTACGTACCGCAGTGGGTTCTTCGGCATCGGGACCGGGATCGACCACAGTCCCGGACGCACTTCTTCGACGGGCGGCAGTACTCCGGCGGCCCATGCTTCGCGCTGGACGGTGCCGAGGTCCTCGGTGACGATCACGGCGTCGTTCCCTCCTGCACGGGAGCGAACTCGTTGCGCAGTGTGCGCTTGAGGATCTTTCCGCTCGCGTTGCGGGGCAGTTCGTCGACGAAGTGGATGTGCCGGGGCTTCTTGTAGGACGCGAGTCGCTCCACCGTGAACTGGAGGAGTTCGTCCTCGGTCGGGCGGGATGCGCCCGGCGCGACCCGCACGACGGCGGTGACGGCCTCGCCCCAACGGTCGTCGGGCACACCGACGACGGCGACCTCGGCGACGGCCGGGTGTTCGGACAGGACGGATTCGACCTCGATCGGGTAGACGTTCTCGCCACCCGAGATGATCATGTCCTTCACGCGGTCGGTGACGAAGAGATAGCCGTCGGAGTCGATGTGTCCGGCGTCGCCGGTGCGCAGGAAACCGTCGGCCGTGAACAGGGCCGCGTTCTCGGCGTCGCGACGCCAGTAACCCGACGTGTTGTTCCGCGACCGGCAGACGATCTCGCCCGTCTGCCCGCCGGGAAGCGGTTCGCCCGTGGCGATGTCGCGGATCTCGACCTCGACGCCGGGGAGCGGGCTGCCGGCCGAACGCAACAGGTAGGAGCGGGATCCGTGCGGGTCGTGGTCGTCGGCGCGCAGGGCGGTGAGGGCACCCATCGTCTCGGTCATGCCGTAGCGCTGCACGAAACGGCAGCCGAGGGTGTCCATGGCGCGGGCGAGCTGGGTGGGCGTGATGGGGGAGGCGCCGTAGGCCACCAGACGCAGCGTCGACAGGTCGTGATCCGACAGGTCGGGCATCTCGACGAGCATGTTGATCACCGACGGCACGAGGAAGGCGTGGGTGATGCCGTGCTCGGAGATGGCTGCCGCCACGAGGTTCGGGCGCATCTCGCCGAGCAGCACCAGGTGCAGACCCGCCGACAGGGTCGTGCTCATCCAGCCGGCACCGGCGATGTGGAACAGGGGCAGCGCGTCGAGGGACACCGAGTCCTCGGTGAACTCGTACAACGCGAAGTTCCGCGGTTCGTTGAACAGGTTGTGATGCGTCGCCACAACACCTTTGGGGCGACCGGTGGTGCCCGAGGTGTAGAGCTGCAGCACCTCGGTCCGCGGGTCGTCGCCGAATCCGGGGTCGATGTCGTCACCGGAGGCGACGAAGTCCTCCCACGACCGTGCGCCGGGCACGGTGGAGGCGTCGCCCACCACGACGATCTGTGCCTCGGGCAGGACTGCGGCGGCCGCGCGGGCGGATGCGGCGAACTCGTCCTCGACGATCAGGACGTCGAGCTGCGCGTCGTCGGCGATGTCGGCGATCTCGCCCGGATTCAGACGCCAGTTGAGCGGAGTGAAGACCAGGCCGGCCTTGGCGCAGCCGACGAACGAGGCCGCACCGGGCAGGCCCATGCGCAGCAGCGCACCGATACGCTTGGACGTCGCCGGAACGGTCGCGAGTGCCGAGGCGACCCGGTTGGTGAGCGCGTCGAACTCGGAGTAGGTGAGTGTCGTTCCGCCGGAGCTGACCGCCGCACGATCCGGATGTTCGACTGCCAGCTGCCGGATTCGGTTGGGAAGGTGCAACTCGCTCACATCACGCTCCTGATCGACACGGCCGGCGCGCGGACATGCCGTCCACGCCGGTCCAGTCGATCACGACCGTGACTGCTGCCACAAAGACCTGCGGCCGCACGAAACGTTAGGACAAACCTATGGGCGCACATCGAGACCTACGTCGCATGCGGGATCCGGCGGGAATCTCGCGCACGACGTCGGTCTCGACGCAGTCGATCAGTCGATCTGCAGTTCACCCATCCGGGCCCACTCGGTGCCCGGGATCTCCGTGTTCAGGATGCGCGGGGTCTCGCTCAGCGCCGGCCGCATCGCGTCGAGTCCCTTGCGGAAGTGATCGGACTTCACGTGCTCGGCTCCGGCGTCGCCGTCGCGGAACGCCTCGACGAGAACGTACTCGGACGGATCGTCCACGCTGCGCGACCAGTCGAACCACAGGTTCCCGGGTTCGCCTCGCGTCGCCTCGGTGAACTCCGCGGTGGTCTCGAGCCAGCTGTCCTGGTACTCGGGCTTCACCTTGAAACGGACCACGATGAAGATCATCTTGCCTCCGGTCGGTAGATGTTGGAGGGACGGATCGTCCCTTCGTCGAACATATCGCCGTACTCACCGGTGAGGGCGTCGAATCCGTGACCGAGCGGCAGACCCCCACGAGGCAACCCGACACGTCAGCGACGTTCCGTCAGCCGCTCGTAGGACACCCGCCACACCCATTCGACCGGTCCCTGGCGGAATCGGCCGAGCCACCAACGGGATCCGACGACCATCACCGCTCCCACCGCGATGTACACCGCGATCGTGAACGGGACCCGCATGGCGGGGTCCACGGTCTTCGCCAGACCGAATCCCCAGTCGTAACAGAGCACCGACGCGACGATGTTCTGCAGGATGTAGCAACTCAGCGCGGTCCGCCCGATGCGTTCACAGGCGGTGCCGACCGTGCCGGTGGTGGACCTGCCGATGTAGAAGTGGGCGATCCACGCCAGCAGGCCGAGCGCGACGAACGGGGCGATGCCGTAGCGCGCTGCGAATACACCTGCGGCACCGCCGAACAGACCCACGGCGAGGTCGAGCGGTGCTGCGATCGCCCCGACCACCATCAGCCGCCGGCGCAGCACCGCACCTCTGCTGTCGAACAGCCCGGAGGAATACAGTGCGGCGCCGGTCAGGAACAGCGCGACCGTCATCGGGATCACGAAGATCACCTCGGCGCGGAACGCCGCGGCGTTGTCCACCCGGAAGACGACCATGTCCCACCAGGTGGCGGTGGTCAGCTCGGGAGTCTCCGGATTCGACGGTGAGGCGGCGAGCGCCACGACGAGCGCGGTCACAGCCAGCGCGTGCACGGCGACGGCCGTCCCCGCGACCCACAGCCGCACACGACGGGAGGAGATCACCAGTCCGCACACGATCATGGACGTCAGCGCGTATCCCATGAGGATGTCGAATTCGGCGACGAGCAGGTAGTGCACGAGCCCGTCGACGAGGAGCAGGGCGGCGCGTACCCGGTAGCCGCCGGGCCACGGCCGCCCCGCTCGCTGTGCGGACGCTGCCTGCACGGCCAGTCCGATCCCGAACATCAGCGTGAGCAACCCGAGAAACTTTCCCTCGGCGAGTTGCATGAGGATGCGTTGCGGCCACGGATCGGTGCCGATCGAGTCGAGATAGCCGATGAAGCCGGCGGGGTCGGTGAAGATCCAGACGTTGGCGGCGAAGGTGCCGAGGATGGCGATCCCCCGGGCCACGTCGAGGGCGAGGATGCGTCGCTGCTGCGTCGTCGGATCGGTGACCGTCATGATCCCCACCATGCGATGCGGCGGGGTCGGCGCGCGTCGGCCGACCGGGGGATGGCGGGTCGTCCATGCGGGTGACCCGACGCCCGGTGATCTCCCTGAGAGCGTGGAGCGACGAGGTGGAACAGAGCAAGAACTGTCGGGTCCCGTGGGCATCGGTGATGTGAGCATGGAGTCATGCACGAAACCCCTGCCGAACTCGCCGAACTCCAGGTGCTCCTCGACACGTCGCTGTCCCGGTCCACATCCCACCTGAGGTCGATCGTCGACGCCTCGCGGACCCTCACGGCCGAGCAACTCGTCCAGGTGCTCACGGGCATGTGCGTCCTCTCGCTGGCGACGGTCACCGCCGGCGGGGAACCGCGCATCAGCGCTGTGGACGGACATTTCCTGCACGGCAAGTGGTACTTCGGCACGGCCCCCAATGCCGCCAAGGCCCGGCATCTCGCCGCACGTCCCGCGGTCAGCGCGGCGCACATGCGCGGGGAGGACCTCGGAGTGTTCACACATGGCCACGTGGAGATTCTCAATCCGCGCGGCGGTGAGCCGGCCGACGACTGGCCCGAACTGCTCGCCTACCTTCAGTCGTTCTACGGCGGGGACGCGTTCGACTGGAGCGAGGAGGTGGTCTACTACCGCCTGGATCCGCACTGGATGACCGTGTACGCGCCGGATTTCACGGCGCTCGTCGACCGGCGCTGACCCTGTCGTCCGAGGGTTCGATCACTCCGGAAGCGAGCTCCCGCCCAGCGCACCACGCAGATGCTCGGTCTCGGTGGGCAGGCTGTCGGGAACGAACGTCCATCGGCCTCCCGTCCACGGATCGGTCAGCTCCCCGTCGACGGGAAGCTTCTGCGCCTCGTCCCACAGGATCTCCGCGACCCGATCGTCCGGGGGATCTCCCGCGAGGACGACCGAGACCCGACCGGCACTGCCGGTACGCGCGATCCGGACGATCTCGAGCAGGTCGTCGTGGTCGTAGCCGTAAGGGAACCCGGCGAGGACCAGCAACACGGGTGAGGTGGTCTCCGCGTCGACCTGCCGGGCGAGCGCGTCGAGGTCCGCCGCGTCGGCCAGCCCCCGGAGTTTGGCGGGGACCTGCGACCGGTCGTGGACGGGCGGTCCGGCAAGTCGGGCTGCGGTGAGGGGTTCGAGTGCGGGCAGCGTCCGCCCTGGATCGACGAGGTGCAACAGGGTGTCGGGCCGGGCCGTGAGCAGCCGCACGACCACGGACGACACGACGGGACCGAGTTCGGCCGGGTCGCCGTCGATCCACAACGGTCGCGTGAGCGGTGCCGGCAGGCACAGGGGGATGCGCAGCGGACCCAGATCGGGCGCCGTCACCTCACCCACCCGCACGCCGTCGCTCGGCAGGTGCAGGTGCATCCAGGCCGGGGAGATCCACGACGCGAGTGCGGGCGGCAACGTCGCGTCGACGGTGAGCAGTTCGGCGGCGAGCACCGCACTGTCATCGCGGTAGCGGGCCTCGGCGACACCGACGAGCTCGTCGTAGCGCTGCTGCGCACGCGCCCGGGCACGGTCGGCCTCGGGCTCCATGCGCCGGGCGGGATCGGCCACCGCTGCCGAGAGTTCGTCGTCGAAGCGGTGCTGGGCGAACTCCACACTCGACGTGTACGCGGCGGCCGATCGGGCGGCGTCCTCGAAGATCCGCCACAGCACCTCGAGAGGGGAGAGGCCGATGACGGGACCGGGCCCGGGAGCGGCTACCTTCTCCGCGTCGGAGGGTGACTCGACGTCCACCCCGTGCGCGGTGAACATCTCGGCGAGTCCACCGGCGTATCCCTGGCCGAGGGCGCGGATCTTCCATTCGTCGTGACGACGGTAGATCTCCCAGCACAGCAGCGCCGTCTCGGTACCGACCGCTGGTTCCACGTGAAACGACGCGAGGACGGTGCCCGCCGCGTCGGACAGCGAGGTCGACACCGCTGCGGGTCGCTCGCAGCCGACCGCACACAGCACGCGTGCGCCGGAACGGACCGCGTCGACGTCGACGACGATCGCCTCGCCGTCGAGCCGAACGCCTGCCGTCGTCGGTTGGTTGTAGAACACGACGTCGTCGGAGGACGCCACCTGCAGGCCGTCGTCCACGACGACCGCGCACACGTCCAGCGGGACGGATGTGGTCGCCACGAAACGGACCGTGCGGGTCGGCAGCGGGGCGTTGCGTCCCGCTGTGAAGAGCTCGCCCACCGGTCAGACGGCCAGGAACCGGCCCAGTTGCGGCGCGGCCTCACCGGGATGCTTCGCCTGCATGCCCTCGCCGATGGCCTGCAGCTTCCATTCGCTGCCCTGGCGGTAGACCTTCGCCATGACCATGCCCGTGAACGGCATGCCGCCCTGCAGCGTGTAGCGGGCCAGCTCGGTGTCGATCGTGCCGTCGACGAGACGGCAGAACGCGTTCTGCACCTGCTCGAAGGTGTGGCCCTTGTAGGAGGTCACGATGAACATCACCGTCGTGACATGGGCGGGGACCCGCGTGAGGTCGACGAGCATCACCTCGTCGTCGCCCTCACCGGCACCGGTGAGGTTGTCGCCCTGGTGCTGGATCGAGCCGTCCTTCGACTGCAGCTGGCCGTAGTACACGACGTCGGCGATCTGGTTGTCGGCGAACATCACGGCCGAGGCGTCGAGGTCGATGTCGGCGGAGCGGTTGCCGAACAGTCCGCGCTTCTCCACTGGATCCCAGCCGAGCCCCATGCGCAGGAAGGTCAACGCCACGCCGCCGTCCTTGCGAAGGGTGACCTTCTGGCCCTTCACCAGGCTCACCGGGCGGTTCTTCGTGAGGCTGACCTCGGCGGGCTGTGCCGGAGAGGCCGGAGGTGCCGGTTGAGTCGGGGTCGGCTGTGCCGGAGGCGGAGTCTGCTGAACCGGCGGAGCCGGAGCCGGCGTGGGAGCGACGGGCTGCGGTGCGGCAGCAGGCTGGGCGGGTGCGTCGTCGACGCTGACGCCGTGGTCGGTCACCAGCGCCGCGAAACCGCCCGCATATCCCTGGCCTACAGCGCGGACCTTCCACGCGCCCTGGCGCCGGTACAGCTCCAGCGCGATCACGATGGATTCGGTGCTCAGTCCGTCGATCCGGTACTCGTACAACACCGTTCCCGCACTGTCGGACACGCGCGCGGTGGGCGGTGCGAACCGGCCGAAGTTGCTCGACGCGTCGTCGAGGGTGATCACGGCACGTACCTGATCGATGTCGGCGGGAACCTGCGCGAGCGACACGGCGAGCGAGGCCGCCTGCCCGGGCGCACCGGGTACGAGACGCACGCCCGGCCCGGTGGGCTGGTTGAAGAACACGAAGTCGGCGTCGGAGCGCACCTTGCCGTCGGCCTTGACGAGCAGTGCGGACAGATCGGCGGGCGTGGTCAGCTCGAGCGAGACGACGACGTCGGACGCGGTGAGCGGTCCGTTCTGACCCTTGGAGAGCGGAGTCGGCAAGAGATGTGTCCTCACTGTGTCGGTGACCGGGCACCTTCTACTCTACGAAGCGACCGGAAGACGAGCGGATCGGGCGAACCAGGCGAGGATCTCCTCCCCGGCGGTGACGCCCGCGGCGTCGGTCACCGAGACGGTCGGGTGGCGCCAGTCCATCAGTTCGAGTTCGCCGTGGCGAGGCCGGATCGCGGCGTCGGCGGCCTTCAGCATCTCCGCATCGAGCGCACCGTCGCCCGCGGCGAAGACCGGGGCGTCGTCGGCAAGCACCCCGCGGTCGCGGAGCCGGCGGTGCACCTCGGCCACCGCGCGGCTCTTGCACACGCTGTTCGGCATCGTGTAGATCTTCCGGCCCTGCTGCGACGCGTTCCAGCCGCGCGTCGAACACCACAGGTGCCAGTCGTCGAGAAATCCCGCCGGTTGCGCTGCGACGTCGACGACGAGGTAGCAGAACAACTCGTCGGCGATGCGGAACTTCGACACCCAGTCCTCGGAGATTCGGCGGCGCAGTTCGGTCGTCACCTCGTCGAGGCTCGCGCCCCCCTCGCGTACCGCTGCTTCCACGGTCCTGCGCCAGTGCGGGTCGAGATGCCCGTCCTCGAGGATCGACCCACCGTTGCTCGCGATGGCATACCGCCACGGACCGCCGGGGAGGTCGATGCGGCGGAACTGTTCGGGTGTGCGCGTGGTCGTCGGCACCATCGCAACCTCGTCGGCGAGCGTCCGAAGCTGTTGTGCAGCAGTGTCGGTGACGTACGACAGCGGTGCGCCCTCGTAGTACTCGACACAGAGTAGATCCTGCGTGTCGAACTGGTCGCCGGTCATCGCGGCGCGCGAATAGATGAGGGTGCGGTCGAGATCGGTGGCGACCAGTGCGGGCGCGGTGCCGGTCACGGGCGGGGTATTCACGGCAGGTCCTTGATCAGTCCCATGCAGGAGTAGGCCAAGTCGGGAACCTCCTCGACGGGAACGTCGCGAGCGGCCGCGAGCATCCGGATATGGGCGTGCTCGTCGGCGGTGATGTCGCGCACCAGAACCTTCCAGGGAACGCGGCGCAACAGCACGCGGGTGGTCTCTCCGACACCGGGTTTGACGAAGTTGACGCTCGAGATGCCGTACTGCGCCCGCACCCGTTCGACGGACTCCCAGCCGGCCCAGGTGGGGGTGCGGTCGGATTCGAGCACTGCCTGCGCGGCCGATGCGACGTCGCCGCACGTGTCGAACTCTGCGGCGACGGTGTCCAGCAGATGATTCGACACGTCGTCCGCGGCCAACTCGGCGTAGAACTTGGCGCCGTGGAACTCCCCGGGGCCGATCAGGCTGTCGTTGAGGACCGTCCGCGAGACCAGTCCGGAGACGGTGGAGTTCAGGCAGGCCGAGGCGATGAGGAAGTCGTCGCGAGTGCCGTAGGTGCGGACGCAATGGCCGGGGTCGGCGAGTACCGCGAGATCGTCGGACAGGACGGGACCGCCCCGCGCGGTGTATTCGGCCAGCGCAGCGGACAGTTCACGCGCGATCGCGCCCTTGCCCGTCCAGCCGTCGACGAAGACGACCGAAGCGGGATCGTGCCGCGCGGTGATGTGATCGAGGGCGGCGGAGTCGATTCCGCGGCCCCGGACGATCGACACGGCGTAGTGCGGCAGCGTCAACCCGTGGTGGTGCAGTGCCCACCGGCGGATCAGGATGCCGATCGGGGTGCCCGCCCGTGCGAGCGACACGAGGGTCAGGTCGGTTCCGCGTTCGGAGAGAAGCAGTTCGGTGACCGTGCCCACCGCGTGCGCCAACCGACCCGCTGTGCCGGCCAGTGCCTTGTCGAACAGTTCGCGGTAGGCGGCGTCGGGTTGGTACTCGATCGGCAGGGACTCCGCGTAGTGCGCGAGACCCGCCTGGATGCGTGCCTCCCGTTCGGCGATGTCGCCCTCGAGGTCGGCGTGGGAGAGATCCTTGAGCAGCCACGTCACCTCGTCGGGCGCGTAGGAGCCGAACGCGGGTCCGGTCAGTGGCACGGTCATACGGTCTCCCTGTGGGTGCGCAGCACCGTCGGATCGGTGGCGGGCACGATCACGACGAGGACGTCCTCGCCGGCAGCAGTGAGCACGTCGAGAACACCTGCCGGTGCGCGTAGACGGTCGGTGTCGGCGGGTGAATCGATGACGAGGATCAGCTCGGCGCGCACCTCGGTCGGCGTGGGCCACTGCGCGTTGTAGAGGAAACGCGGCACCTCGTTCTCGAACTCGCTGTCGATGTGTTCGGGTGCGGTGAAACGGAATCCGCGGCGCAAGGGATATCCGTCGACGTCCATCACGTGGACGGGGGAGCGCGTCGTGGTCTGGAACCGGGCGGGGGTGCCGCGGTCGACGAGTGCCTCGGCGAGTCGCAGCGGCAGGTACATCAATTCCTCGTGTCCGACGACGACGGCGGGTCGCCGGGCGTCGCGTACGTCCACGATCGTGTCGGCGAGCGTCGACAGAGCCGCATCGAAGGCCGCCGCGTCGGTGCGCAACATCCCGTGCCGCCCGCCGTCGGGTACATGGGACGGCCACGCCGCGTGGAGGAACCGGACGTCGCCGCGTTGCTCCCCCACCGGATTGAGGAGAGGGTCGGGCAATGCTGCAACCTGCGCGACGAGATCGTCGGGGACGACGGATCGCCCGGCGGCCAGGCTCACGTGCTCGATGGTCGTACCGAGTTCCGTCGCGACCTCCGCCGTCCTGCGGCGATCCTGTTCCGAGCGCATGTCGACGAGGGAGGCGAGGATGTAACGATTACGCGGATGATCGCGGTGCAGCGCGCGGATGGCGTCGAGGGCTGTTGCTCCCGTGGAGATCTCGTCGTCGACGAGGACGAGCGGCGCGGCGTTGGCGAACAGTGCGCCGGAGGTCGGCTGCAGCAGGTGGAAGGTCGCGTGCGAGTGCCCCTCCTCGAATCCGGTGAGCACCTCCGCTCCGGGAACCTGACGTCGCGTCGAGTGCAGACAGCATGCGGCGTCGAGGGCGTCGGCCACGCAGTGACCGAGACCCGTTGCGGTCTCGGCGAATCCCATGACGACGGCGTCGGATGCCGCATCACCGAGAAGGTCGGCGACGAGCCGGCCGAGACGGTGACCGGCACCGCGCACCGCGGTCGGCTCGGTGGGGATGTGCTTGCCGAGGACCGTGGAGACGAGCAGGTGCGCACGCCGCGGATTGCGCCGCAGCCCGGGCCGGACGAGCTCGGGAACCGTGTAACCGCACGACGACTCCACATGTTCGAGAGCGAATCCGAGCTCTGCGGTGGCCCAGGGGATATCGAGGATGTCGGTCATCGGTCCACCAGCGCAGTCAGCAGGTCGACGAAGGTGATCCCCTTACGGGTGACACCGAACACCGACGCGCGCAACAGGGTCTGCTCGGCCCACGTGCGGTGAGGTCGTCGTTCGTTCATCTTGTTGCCGTATCCCGAGGCCTGCACACCACCGGTGTCGCGATCGAGGATGTCGGTCGCATCGTGGAACTCCTCGTGGGTCACGGCCGACAGGGCATGTACCGCAGCGACATGCGACGGATGGATGACGGTCTTGCCCTGGATGCCGTTGGCGCGGTCGAGGGCGATCTCGCGCAGCAGACCGTCGAGGTCGCGGCTGACGAGCTGCTGACGGAACAGCACGGCATCCTGTTCCTCGAAGGGTGTCGAGCGCAGCATCGGTCGGAACATGCGTTCGTGGTCGGCGAAGTACTCCCAGACGGGCCCGGTGATGACGAAACCCGTTCCGTCGGTACGCCCGAGGTGGTTGACGATGTCGGCGATCACGTCGACGACGACCCGGACGTCGTAGATCGTCAGGTCGCGGTCGCGCCGGATACCGAAGGTCGCGCACATGTCGGTCGCGCCGATCCGGACGGCGAGGACGCGGTGACGGTGCTCGGCGAGGATGCCTGAGATCGCGCGCAATTCGCCGTCGCGGGTCTCGCGGTGGACGACCTCGGCCGACTCGATGACGGGCATCGCGTAGAGGTGACGGCCGAGGAGGTCCGACGCCGCGGCCACCGACTCGAGGAAGACGGGGCCGGTGTGTGCGGTGAACTTCGGCACCACGAATCCGGTCAGCACGGCCTTGCCGGCACCGAGCATCGACGCGATCCGCCCGACACCGTCGGCGGTGCGGACACGGACGAACAACATCATCGGCGACGGTCCGCGTTCGGCGAGCGCATCGAGCGTCGCGACTGCGTTCTGCAGGCCCTGCTCGACCTCGTCGTCGGCGACGGCGTCCTCGAGGTCGAGCACCATCGACGTCACACCCTCGGTCGCACGCTTCGAGATGGTCGCGACGAGATCGCCGCGCGTCGCGGGTACGTAGAGCGTGGCGCCGAGAGCGGTCGCCAGGCGGTCGCGATCGTCGCTGTGCCCGAACGGCTCGGGACGGTGCAGGAACAACTCCTCCATCGTCGCGCCGTCGAGATGCCGAAAGTGCTGCATGGCGCGCACTTCGGTAAGCGTGGCCCCCCTCATGCGTTCTCGGTCCGTCCTCTCATCCGATCGACCACTCCTGCGATGAAGGTAGACACCGCATCCAAATCTCTGACGTAGGCCCAGTAGTCGGGGTGCACACCGGTGAGTGCGTCGACGGCCCTGTCGATCCGACTCAACTGCGAGTCGAGAACGGAACCCCATTCTGCGGTGAGACCGCGTTGCACGGCCAGGTGTTGTGCGTCACGGAGGCGGAACCGCACCTCGTCGACCTTGGCCCCCGGATTCTGCCGGACGGAACGCAGCGTAGCGAGTCGTGCGGTCACGGCGTCGACGAGTTCCTCGGCGCGCGACAGTTCGGCACGAATCGCCGCGACCAGCTCGAGGGCTTCCTCGGGGCGGCCGTCCTTCGCTGCCGCCCGTGCGCGTCCGAGCTGGTCCTCCGCGCGAGCGAGCAGTTCGGCGGCCTGTTTCTCGTTCCCGGACAGGTCGGCGGAGCTGGCCGCATTGAACTCGCGCAGCAGCGCGGAGAAGGCCGGGGCGAGGCCTTCCGTACGGGTCCGGACCGCTCCGATCCTGGTGGTGACCGAAGCGAGGGTGCGAGCGGCCTCGTCGCGGCGCCCCGGTGCTGCGGCGAGGGCGTCGAGCAGAGCAGTGGTCGCCTCTTCGACTCGGAGGGCCGCCGTGCGGGTCGCGCCCACGCCGTGCGCCGCATCGAGGCTGTTCAGGGCTTTCTCGAGCGCTTCGGTGGCGGATCGAACCGACGGATAGTTCGCAAAGGCAAAGAAATCCGGGGTCTGCGTCGCGGCGAGGGTGTTGCGCGCTTCGGTACGCATCCGGTGCGCCAGCTCGGGCACCGTGTTCGCCACGGCCGTCATGTGCTCGAGGTGCCCCCGGTTGTTTCCGAAGAATTCATCAAGTGTTCGTGTTGCTTCGGTTATCTGCCGCAGTGCATGCTCGTAGGCCGGAGCAGGTGCGAGCGGTTGTTCCGGATCCGTCACTGCCAGTTGGAGATACGCCTCACCGGCGCGATAACACGCCTGACGGATGGGATCCCACTGGCGGAGCAGGTGCCGTTCGGGTTCGAGCTCGTAGGACGCGGCCACACCGGCCTCGATGACGGACTGGCGCTTGTCCATGTCGAGGAACGCCGCGACCATCGCATCGTGTGCACGACGAGCCGCGGGATCTTCCGTGTTTCCCCCGCCGAACAGGCGGCGCGTCCATCGGCTCGCCACAGAACCGAATGGTACTGGGCGCGCGTCCACCGGGCCGATCCGTCACCTTTCCGCCGGTCGGAACCGTGGTTCGTGCGGGTCACGGAAGTGAGGCGCGGGACCGGGCATAGTGGATATGGGCGTACCCCACGGCAACAACTAGTGTGGGGAGAAACGCACACCGGGCGTGCCCTATACCGGTACGTCGACCGTTGGAACGATCGAAAGGACCCCGCATGGGCGTCAGCTTGACCAAGGGCGGAAACGTCTCCCTCACCAAGGAAGCTCCGAACCTGACGGCAGTGGCCGTCGGCCTGGGCTGGGACGTTCGCACCACCACCGGCACCGACTTCGACCTCGATGCCAGCGCCATCGCTACCGGGGCCGACAAGAAGGTCGTCTCCGACCAGCACTTCGTCTTCTTCAACAACCTCAAGTCGCCCGACGGTGCCATCGAGCACGCCGGCGACAACCGCACCGGTGAGGGCGAAGGCGACGACGAGGTCATCAACGTCGACCTCGCCGCCACCCCGGCGAACATCGAGAGCATCTTCTTCCCGGTCTCGATCTACGATGCCGATTCCCGCAGCCAGTCGTTCGGCCAGGTCCGCAACGCGTACATCCGCGTCGTCGACCGCGCGAACGGCAACGAACTCGCTCGTTACGACCTGTCCGAGGACGCCTCGACCGAGACCGCCATGGTCTTCGGCGAGCTGTACCGCAACGGTGCGGAGTGGAAGTTCCGCGCCATCGGCCAGGGCTACGCGTCCGGTCTCGCGGGTATCGCCCGCGACTACGGCGTCAACGTCTAGTTCGTTTCTTCCGGGTTCCGGCTTCGGTCGCAGTACCGAAGCCGGAACCGACGTGCAGTAACCACCCTGCAACGCCCTGATTCCGATTAGAAAGGCCACGCTTCGTGGTTCTGCGAATATTCGGTCCGTCGATGGCCGTCACCGTCATATCTCTCGTGGTGGCGTTCCTCTACGGCGGCCCGCAAGCTCTGTTCCTCTGCGTGATCCTCGGCATCCTCGAGGTCTCGCTGTCGTTCGACAACGCGGTCATCAACGCCACCGTGCTGCGCCGGATGAGCGAGTTCTGGCAGAAGATCTTCCTCACCGTCGGCATCCTCATCGCCGTCTTCGGTATGCGTCTGGTGTTCCCGCTCGCGATCGTGTGGATCGCGTCCGGGCTCGGCCCCATCGCGGCACTCGACCTCGCGTTGAATCCGCCGCCGGACGGAGCCGCCTACTTCCCGGACGGCAGCCCCAGCTACGAGACCCTGATCACCGATGCGCATCCGCAGATCGCGGCGTTCGGCGGCATGTTCCTGCTGATGCTCTTCCTGCACTTCATCCTCGAAGAGCGCGAGATCAAGTGGCTCGAATGGCTCGAGCGTCCCCTCGCGAAGGCCGGCAAGCTCGAGCAGCTCGAGGTCGTCGTCGCCACCGCGCTGCTGCTCATCACGGCCACCGTCATCGCACCCGAGGACAAGGTCTCGACCGTCATGATCGCCGGCGCGCTCGGCATGATCACCTACATCGCGGTCAACGGACTCGGCGAGATGTTCCACATCCCCGAGGAAGGCGAAGAGCCCAACGGCGGACCGAGTGGCCTCGCGAAGGCTACCGGTAAGGCCGGCTTCTTCCTTTTCCTCTACCTCGAGGTGCTCGACGCGTCGTTCTCGTTCGACGGTGTCATCGGCGCCTTCGCCATCACGTCCGACCCGATCATCATCGCCCTGGGCCTCGGCTTCATCGGCGCGATGTTCGTCCGCTCGATCACCATCTTCCTGGTGCGCAAGGGCACTCTGTCCGACTACGTGTACCTCGAGCACGGTGCTCACTGGGCCATCGGTGCGCTGGCACTGATCCTGCTGTACTCGATCGGCACCCACGTGCCGGAGGTCATCACCGGCCTGGTCGGTGTCGCCCTCATCGGTGCGGCATTCGCCTCGAGCATCTACCGCAACCGCAAGATCGCGGCGAGGGAAGGCGAAGATGCTGTGAAGAGCACCATCCCCTGATCCTCGACAGTTCGAACATATGCCGATGGGAGCCCTCGATCCGACATCTCGGATCGGGGGCTCCCATTGTTTTTCCGTACCCCGTGCGCATCCGCGCGCAGCCACTCCGACGAAAGGCTCGACATGGCCATCGACTACAACAAGAAGCCCGAGCAGAACGCAGGCGGCGTCAACCTGAGCAAGATCAACCTCACCAAGGAATCCCCCACCGTGAGCCTGTCGAAGGCCGGGTCCGGGCAGGGCGTCACGCGGGTGAACCTCAACTGGTCGCGCGGTGAGCAGAAGAAGGGCTTCCTCGCGAAACTCACCGGGGCGAGCGGCGGTGTGGACCTCGACCTCGGTTGCCTGTTCGAACTCGCCGACGGATCCAAGGGCGTCATCCAGGCACTCGGAAACAGCTTCGGGGCACTGAACACCCCGCCGTACATCCACCTCGACGGCGACGACCGCACCGGCTCGAACACCGGGGGCGAGAACATGCACGTCAACCTCGAGCGCCCCGAACTGTTCAAGCGTGTGCTGATCTTCGCGATGATCTACGAGGGCGCGCCGAACTGGGCTGCCGTGGACGGCGTCGTGACGCTGACCCCGCCGTCGGGTCCGCAGATCGAGGTGCGTCTGGATTCGCCGAACAACGGCGCACGTATCTGCGCGATCGCGATGCTGCAGAACACCGGGCAGGGCATCACCGTCGAGCGACTGGTGCAGTACATCGACGGCAGCCAGTCCGACCTCGACCGCGCGTTCGGGTGGGGCATGCAGTGGCAGGCGGGGCGTAAGTAGCCCCTATTGCGAATTTCTTTCCGGCCTGGTGGCCGGTCACGGGAGATCCCGCCGACGCATGTCGGCGGGATCTCGGTGGCTCCGGCCCCGCTCAGCGGGGTCGAAGACACCGAAGTGTGTGCGTCCGGTTCTCTCGGGCGGGATGTCGATTGCCGAACCGGAATGTCAGTTTCGGTGGAGAGCGAGGACCGGAATGGTGCGCACCCCGCGGGTCTTCTCCTCGTACTCGGCGAAGCCGGGGTAGCGGCGAGCCTGCTCGGCATAGATACGGTCGCGCTCGGCGCCGGTGATCTCTTCTACCGTGACCTCGAAGGTCTCGGTGCCGATCTCGACCTCCGCTCGACCGGCGGTGGTGAGGTTGTAGTACCAGGCCGGGTGGGAAGGTGCACCCCCTTTGCTCGCGAAGACGTACACGGTCGCGGCGTCCTCCGCGTCCGGCAGATACAGCGTCGGAGTCACCGTCTCGCGACCGCTCTTGCGACCCCGATGATGCACGAGCGCCATGGGCGCACCCTCGAAGTTGCCGCCGACCCGGCCTCCGTTGGCCCGGAACTCGGCGATCACCTGCGCATTCCAGTCGTCGGACGAACTCATGGGAGAAATCCTCCTGGCTACTGCAGTCGGCTACGAACCACCGTAATCATGTAGAGGACCACGGGGTCCGGAACGAGGAATCACGAGCGGTCGGTGGTCGCCGCCAGGGATCCCAACAGCCGAAGTTTGTCGTCACTGGGCGAGCCGGCGGAGGCCCGGTACACGATCAACTGATGTCCAGGTGCGCTGCGAACGTCGAATGCGTTGTATTCGAGGACGAGATCGCCGACGGCAGGATGCCGGAACTCCTTGGCCTCGTGTGTTTTGCCCCGCACATCGTGCCGATTCCACAGTTCGCGGAACTCCGCGCTCGCATCGTGCACCTCGAGAACGAGGGCACGAACGTCGTCGACCGAGCCGGTGTGGCCCAGAGCGAGCCGGAGATTCGCGACGCACGACGTCGTGGCGCGCTCCCAATCGGTGAAGAAGCGGCGCCCGAAGGGATCGAGGAAGGTCATGCGCACGAGATTGTCGATGCGCTCGAAGCCGCTGTAGAGCGCACCGGCGAGCTCGTTGTACGCGAGAACATCCAACCGGCGGTCGATGATGAGCGCGGGTGTGTGCGACCAGGATGAGAGAAGCTCCCGAAGCGAATCGTCCACGGTCTTCCGCACCGGAGTGGGCGGTGTCGGAGCCAGTCCCGCGAGACGGAACAGGTGCTCGCGCAGGTCGGTGTCGAGAGCCAGTGCGCCGGCGAGGGCGTTGAGAACCGCCGGAGACGGATTCCGTTCGCGACCCTGTTCGAGTCGCGTGTAGTAGTCGACGCTGACACCGGCGAGCATGGCAACTTCCTCGCGACGCAGACCGGAGACCCGCCGCCCCGACTGCGCCGTGATGCCGACATCCGACGGCTGCACGTGCCCGCGTCGCGCCTTGAGGAAGGTTCCGAGTTCGGTGGAGGCCATGAGACGACGCTAGCTCCCCGGATGCGGTACAGACAGGCCCTGGTGCACCCAGGCACACACCGGCCTGTTCCGGCCGCCCATCCGCCCCGACAGTGGAACTCGCCGGATCTCCCGGCAACCCGATCCTCATCTGGAGTACACATGACCATCCCCTTCACTCCCGAATTGTTCGAACTCATCCGCGAGAACGCCGGCGGGCATCGTCCGCTCCTGTTCGGCAATGCCCGGATCATCACCGGCGACTCCCTGATCGGCGATTTCGACCGCGGCGACGTCCTGCTCGGTGGCTCTCGTGTGGTCGGTATCGGCCCCGGCCTGTTGACCGCTGCCGACGACGACGGTGCCATCGTCATCGATTGCGCCGGGTACGTCATCGTGCCCGCAATCGTCGACGTCATGCGGCTCCGTGGGTTGCGTCCGACTTCCTTCCGGTCACCATCCGCGCTTGCACCCGGCAATCCGGCAACCTTCGCGATCCTGCCCGTTTCTCGCGACGACTCGGAAACAGATGTGCTGCAACGATTCATCGATGATGCCGACGCCGCGCACACGGTCGTCGTCGACGGTGAGATCGCCCTCTGGGGCGGTCGATCGGTCCACGCCGACGACCCGACGGAGACCCCGACCGCCACGGACGTGGCATCGGACCGTCATCTCGGAACTTGGATCGACGAAACGGATTTCGTGCACCAGCACCTGACCGCGGACGGTCGCTACGACGAGACCCGCGGTGGACGCCCGCATGCATATCAGGGCTCCTATCGGATCACCGGCGACCGCATCGACTACCGCGACGACCTCGGATTCTGGGCATTCGGCGAATTCGTCGACGGCACCCTGCAGCACGCCGGTTACACCTTCCACCGCGCCTGACACTCATCGGAAAGCCACCACAATGAAGACAACTCTCGCCGATTTCACCGCGGCCCACGACAGCGACCGTCCGATCCTGCTGACCGGCGGCGCCGTCGTCACCATGGACCCCTCGATCCCGGACCTCGATGCCGGCGACGTCCTGCTCGTCGGCTCGCAGATCATCGCGATCGGCGCCGACCTACGCTCCGATCCCGGGCACGGTGCCGCAGCAGCCTCGGCACTCGTGGTCGACACCCGCGGCGCGATCGTCGGCCCCGGTTTCGTCGACACCCACCGTCACGCCTGGGAAGCGCAACTGCGCCGGAGCATTCCCGACGTTTCCGACCTCGGCGAATATGTCATGTCGACCCTGGCCGGCGTCGCCCCGAACTACGCACCGGAGGACATGTACATCGGTACCCGTCTCGCCGCGCTGACCGCGCTCGACTCGGGCATCACCACCATGCTCGACTTCTCGCACAACTCCCGCACTTCCGCGCACTCCGATGCTGCACTGAATGCGCTCATCGACACCGGAATTCGGGGCGTGCATGCCTCGATGGGTCCTCACTTCGGTGAGTGGGATCGTCAATGGCCCAAGGATATGAACCGGTTGGTGAGCGACTTCCACGGCGCCGCAGACGGTCTCGTCACGGTGCGGCTGGCCGCCCTGGCGACCGACGAGATCGCCGGACCTGCGATCGCCTACGGGCCCGAACTCGCTGCTTTCGCACGTGATCTCGGTGTGTGGACGAGCATCGACGCGGTTTTCGGGATACCGTCGTCGGAGGCGATCCTGCGCTGGGCACGGATGGGGATCCTCGATCCGACCCTCACCTTGATCCATGCGACCGGCCTGACCCCCGAGGCATGGACGGCGATGGGGGATGCCGGTGTCACGGTTTCCCTCGCCCCGACCTCCGACGCCCAGATCGGCCTCGAATCGGCGGTGCCCGCTGTGGACGAGGCTCTCGCCGTCGGGATCCGGCCGGGTCTGAGCATCGACGTGGAGGTCGCGCTCGCGAGCGACATGTTCACCCAGATGCGGACCCTGCATGCCATCCAACGCATGCGCGCCACCAATGCTGCATACGGAACGGAGGAGACCCGCAACCGGATCACCACCCGCGACGTCCTCGACTTCGCCACCCTGCAAGGCGCGCATGCCAACGCGCTCGGGCACGTCACCGGTTCGCTGACACCGGGCAAGGAGGCCGACCTGCTCATCGTCCGCGCCGACGACATCAACAACATGCCGCTCAACGACGCCGTCGGCACCCTCGTGCTCGGCTCCGACGCACGCAACATCGACACCGTCCTCGTCGCCGGCAACCCGCGCAAGTGGGCGGGTTCGCTGGTCGGCGAGGACATCGACGCCCTGCGCGAGGCCGTGATCCGTTCCCGCAACGCCATCATCGGGCGGGTGGCGGCGACACTGTGACGACCTCCAGGGAAGTGAAGGACATGAAACAAGCCGGGCACCCGTTCGTCGGACTGTGGGTGACCGCCGACGGTAACATCCGCCAGCGTCTCCTGCCGGAGGGGCGATACGTCGAGGCCCGCGGCAGCCGGGAAGCTGCCTACACCGGTGACTACCGGATCGAAGGAACGATGATCTATTACCGTGACGACACCGGCTTTTCCGCCGACGGTGAGTTCCGCGACGACGTGCTGTACCACGCGGGAATGGTCATGTATCGGCACCTGAGAGCGCGGCAGTAGGAGTGCCGATCCGGACGATGGTCATGCGGGCCGTTCGGTCGCAGCCAGGAGCTCGTGCAGCACGCCTTCCTGGAAAGTCCATGCTTGCCGACCTGAAGGCGGAAGCTCACCGGAGCGTGCTGCGATGGACTGTTCGATCGCCTCGACCGGCTGGTAGCCGGTCCCGAGTAACCGTCGGCCGGCGTCGATTTTGGACAGCCACTTCCCGTAGCGATGTCGAACCAGCGCGCGACAGGCTCCGAGGACCGCGTCGTCGGCTCCGGGTGCGGGCCGGTCATCGGCTGGGCCGGGCAGCGCCATCCACCAGCGCAGCGAGTCGACCAATAGGCTCTGTAGTTCCTCCGGTGCCAGCTCGGCGAATGTCTCCGGGGCCGGCGGTCCCGCCAACACCCGGCCGCTCTGGTGCAGGATGCTGCGGTCCAGTCCGTACCAGAACGTCCCGTCGATTGCAGGGCGGTCTGTGGGCTGAAGTGTCTGCCGAAAGGCCATGTCCGGCCCGTCGTTCAACTCGAGCTCGAAGCCCGGTTCTCCGGTGCCCGACTGCGCCGTAGCCATGGTGTAGACCACCAGTTCCAGGCCCCGGGCCGGACATGGTAGGGCGCTGTGCCGCAGCCGAGCGATCAACTCCCGCTTCATCGTTTCGCTCAGGGGGTCGCGGCAGAGCAGGGCGATGTCGATGTCGCTGCGGCCGGGATGGAAGGCGTTCAGGGCGAGCGACCCGGCCGCGTACGCCCCGACGAACTCCGCACCGAGCACCTCCCGGGCAGTGTCCAGGACGGCTTCGAGGTATGGCTCTACATCGATATTCGGCACCACCCCATCATGCGCGGCACACCGTGCCGTGCACACGATGCATGCCTCTACGTAGTGAGGCGCACGATGCAGGCCACCCAAGTATGGTCACTGAGCTTTCCGGTCTCCTCCGTGATGGCCCACGTCCGCAGACCTGTGCAGGCCAGGTCGGAAGCGATGTGATCGATCCACGGCCCGTGCTCGACCTCACCACCGGTATGCAGACTCCATCGGCTCATTACCGCCATGGATCGTGGATTACCCCGGTAACCGTGGTTCGTGTCGACAGGCCGCGCGAGCATGCCACCGAAGCGCCTCGATCCGCAACCGAGAGGCGACCAAATTACTGGTTGACACAACAAGTTCTTGGTATCTGGCACAGTACATCGACAGTCTGATCTCGGTCGCACGTTTTGGTAAGGAATGACAGGGCACGTGTGCCGAAAACTATTGTGGGAAAATCGGTTTAATCATAAGGCTATGACTTGGTGTATCTGATGTGGCCCGATCGGTTCGGATGGGGCTGAGGAGTTGAGACGCTCTACTTCCGGAGGGAAGGACTGGGTTGGGGATGAGCGCTGGAGTTTGGCTGCTTATGTCAAACACGTGTGGTGGTGCGCTAATTGTCATTAGCGCACCATCAACGCCGAAACCCCAGCTGAGCGCGTTTTCCTGTCCGATCATGTCGGTGCGGGCCGGTAGGCTCCCGTTTCGTGCCCGACGACCTGATCAACCGCCGCCCGGACGACCCCTTCGTGCCGGTGCCGACCCCCGGGGACCCTACAGTTCCGGCGCTGTCGGCCGAGGACCTCGCGAAGGTGGCGGGGACCGTCTCGCGGTCACGGTCCGAGTCGACGCTCCGCAACTACGCCGCGGACTGGCAGCGGTTCACCGCCTGGTGCCAGCGCGAAGGGCATGTCGCGTTGCCGGCGCATCCGCTCACCGTCGCCGCCTATCTCCTCGATGCCGCCGCGACCGTGACCGAGGCGGGGGAGCGGGCCTACTCCCCCTCCACCTTGGCCCGGTGGGTCGCCGGGATCGGCTACCACCACCGCCGCGCCGGCTATCCCGCCCCCGGCAGCGACGAACTGGTCACCGCCACCTTGTCCGGGATCCGGCGGGACTACGCCGCGGCGGGGGAGCGGCCCCGCACCCCGCGGGCGCCGCTGCTCACCGCCGACATCGTCACCATCGTCGAGCGGGCGCGGACGGACAGCGATAGCTGGGCCGCGGAGGTGCTGGAACGTCGCGACAGTGCGATCCTGCTGCTCGGCTTCGCCGGAGCGTTCCGCCGCAGCGAACTCGTCGCCCTGAACTGCAGTGACATCTCGCTGCACCGGCTCGACGGCCTGCACATCAAACTCCGCAAGACCAAGACCGATCAGGAAGGCCGCGGCACTGTCCGGGCCCTGCCGTTCACCCACAGCCACGTCAGTTGTCCGCCGTGTGCGTGGCTGCGGTGGGCGCAGGTCGTCGCCGCCTTCGACTCCGGGGGCCGCCCCGCTGTCATCCGGCTGCTGCGCACCGCCGAACCCTTCGAAGCGCACGTGTGCCGCGGTGTGCGGCCGCGCATGGTTCCGGCGTCGCCGTTCCTGCGGTCGATCCGCAAGAACGGCAACCTCTCCGACACCGCCCTGTCGGGAGCGGCAGTGCACAAGGCCATTCGGCGCCGCGCCGCCCAAGCCGGCTACGATCCCGAGATCGTCCAGCAGCTCGGTGGGCATTCGCTGCGGTCCGGGTTCGTCACCCAGGCCTTCCGCAACGGCGCCTCCGCGCACGCGATCATGCGCCAGACCGGGCACAGCACCCCCGCCATGCTCGAAACCTACGCCCGCGAACACGCCCCGCTGATCGGCAACGCCGTCACCAACCTTGGGCTTTGAGCGCGATGATCCACGCTGATCGGACAGTTCACCGCCGCACCGATGTTCACGATGCCGACCTCGGCCTGAAGATCCCCGCCCGCTACCGGCACGACTGGGCGCTGTTCGCCGACTGGTGCGCGGCCGCCGACCACCGCCCCATCCCCGCCGCACCCGAAACCCTGGCACTGTTCCTGCACGAACACCCGGCCGCGGTCGCGACGCAGCGACGCCGCCTGTCGGCGATCAACGCCGTCCACACCCGCCACGGCTACCCGCCGCCGGGTCGGACCGAGACCGTGCGCCGACACCTCGACACCACCCGAGCCTCGCGTCTCGACCGGCTCGGACGGCTACTGCTGCAGCGAGCCGTCGAGTTGCCCACCACCGGCTGGCCGAGCGGCCTGTTCGGCCGCCGCGACGCCCTCCTGTTGATCCTGGCCGCGACCGGGATGAGCTTCACCGACATCACCCGGCTGCGCCGCCGCGACCTCCGCCTCGACGGCAACACCCCCATGGTCACCACCCGGGCCGGCGAACAGTTCCGGCTCGGACCGGATCCCGAGACCGGGGACAACCCCGCGGTCGAGATCTACCGGCGATGGGCGGAGATCCAAGCGTTCCTCGATCAATATCCCGGCACCCATCTGCTGCGCCATCACCTCACCGACCCCATCGAAATCCTCGTGGATCCGCTCGATGCGGAGCAGGCCCGCCAGCCGTTGCTGTGTCCGATCGACCGCTGGGGTCACCTTCCACATGCGCAACCGATGACCCCACAATCGGTATCGGCGCTGTTACGGGCACACCTGTCCGGCCAGGTCCCGATACGTAGGACGCTGCCCGTTCTTCCACAGGACGACACCGGTGTGCCGGTCGAGTCCGATGTCACCCTCAGTTCCGGCTATTACGACCGCGGCACTGCCGCCCGGCACCGAGATCTTGAGGCCCTCGAGGACCTCACCGACGTCTTCGACGAGATCGAGGCCCGCACCGATGCATTACTCCAGGATCTGGTGGGAGTGCTGGAAGGGCTGTAGGCGCTCTACCCAAACTGCGAGCCAGTCCGGTCCACGCCGTTCACACGCGCGCAGCGCAACGATTCGTCGATATCCACCGCGGTACGGATCGGCATCGTGTGCGGGTGGGAATAACCGGGCGTATCATCCTGCCTCGACCTCGATCCGGTACCGGATCACCCGAGTGGACACCCATTCACGGGAAAACCCCATTGCGCTGGCGATATGCGCTTTGGGCCAGTCGTCTCGGTGGCCCTCGACGAGGAGCAATCTTCCGAGATAGGTCGTGCGGACATTACCGTAGGACAAGAGAACCTCCGAGCGGATGTGGGCCTGAGACAAGCCCCACCCCGCTCGGAGGTTCTCTTCGCATCAAGTCGACACGCCTGCTACCGACGTCCCGACCGGGTACAGCTAGCTGGTGGTGAAGAAGCTGGGCTTACCGGTGAAACCTGCAGACACCGACCACAATCCGTCGGCTCCGGCCGGAACAGCAACGCAGACGTTCCCTTCCGCGATACCACCGGGATAGACCTCGTCCACGTCATTGAGGTTATCGGGGATCACGCCGCAGCTGTCGCTGTACGTCTTGTTGTCCGAGCCAACGAACTTGACCGTCAGATCGGTCCAGGCGAGTCCGGTGTCATTACCGGTATAGGTTGCCGTGACCGGCACGATCCAAAATTCCATTCCCGGCGCCGGAGGATCGTTGAACGGGTTTTCGGCGCTGACCTCATCGCCGGCCTCGCGGGGAGTACCAAGAACGATGTTCCACTCGTCGTTGACGACCGACGCGCCGATGGGAAGGGGGTTGTCCCGGCTGCCGGGAGCGTCTTGGCTGTCGCCGCTTGTCACGGGACTATCGCCGGACGTGGATTCGGCTACCGATAGGTCCGATCCGCCGAACGCTTCGTCAACAGCATCTGTGACCACGGTGAAGAAGACGATGAAACCGACAATGGTGCCCACGATCGCGATGATGACTGCAGCGATACTTGTGCCTTTGGCCTTGCCGGATTGGAATAGACCCACGATGCCGAGGATGAAAGCGATCGGGAGCAGAATCCACCCGACGATGAGAGCACCGGGAATGCAGGCGAAGACGAAGCCGATCACGGCCGTGATGACAGCAATCAAACCGACGGTGTTCTTCTGCTTCACCGGCTGCTCAGGATTCGGGGGGTAGGCGGCGTAATCTGGCGGCGGCATGGTCATAGTCGTGTCCTCTATCAGTGTCATGTTTTCGTCGCGCGGAGAAGCCCGTCTGCGCCCGGCACAATGCTGCACTGGGCGATCCGACATCCACCTGCGACTGCCTTGTTTTCGAGACGTACTCCCCGAAGTACTTGCTCAGATGTAATCAGACACCAGTGACAAACACGAAAACGTGTTCCCCGACAGATGAGTGATTCCCCGGCGCGTTGAGGGCGGTCCCCGGCAGTCTTTCCGGGACCGTCGTTTTCGCTACGAGTGGGTTCCGGGCACCGATCAGCGTGGTTACCGGCGCGGACGCAAACCATCGGTCCAGGTCATGCGTGGTGTGCTCGACCTGCACCGATGGAAGGACTGTGGTTGACGTAAGAGCGCCTATCCGCGAGCTCCGAGTGGGCCGGAGGGTTGGCGAACCCAGTCTGTGCCCGTTTCCGGGACGCAAACCGGTCGACGACCGCATCGCACACGGTGGCATCCTGTTCGTCCTGTGCCCACTCACTGCCCACACAACAAAGCACCCTGCGTTTTCCGGCTCGCGGGCGCTTTGTTATCGCCCAAACCTATGAGGCGGAGCCAGTATTCGCCGATCCGGTGGAGATAGCCGTGAGGATCGTGAGAAGAAGGCAATCGAACGTCCCCTGTCCTCCCACGAAGTCGCACATGTGACCGGGCGGCGAGGCGACAGGGCCGTCCGCAGACGCGACACCTGCCGAGCCGAGTGCAAACGTGGCCGTGGCCGCTGTGACGACGAGGAACTTACGAAGCATGGGGGTCGTTTCCTTCCAATGCTGAATATGCTCAGTTGCTTATAGTTTCGACGACTCGATTGTTACAGATGGGTTCACACCGGTAGCACCCGCGACCGGCAGGGTTCATGGCCTCTGTTGCTCGTCGAGGATACGGTTGGTCAACTCGATGCTGGCCAGGTAGACCCAGAAGACCCAGTCGAGGTAGAAGTCGTCGTAGTCGCGCTTCTGGCCGGCGTTCTGATGGCGGATGTGGAAGCCGTTGGCGATCTCGAACAGTGCACCTCGATCAGACTTCGCCAGCGCATCGGTCAGAACGTCATGCCGACGCTCCTCGAGAATCAGCGCCAGCACTGCAATGGCGGAGCGTTTTTGGTTTCGATCGGCGCCGCGCTCACGGAACAGTGCTAACGCGTGGCGCACCTGCTCGGTGGCTGGTTCCTCGTCGGAGCGGTTCGCGACAGCGGCCACCAGGTCCCCGCGCACTACGTCGGTGACGGTCACCAGTCTGCCGATGTCTTCACCTTCTTCGGCCAGTCTCAATCCAGTGTCACCGCGGTCGAAGATTTTGTTCACTCGCCACCGGTAGATGGCGCGGCCGGTGTCGATGTCGAAGTCTTCTCGATGCCAGCCGCAATCGCCGAACTGGTGGTAGAAGCTCGGCTTGCGTGGGCGTGCGATACTGTCGTGCAGTACCTCGACGATCGAGTAGAACAGGTCGAGGTCGGCCGCGAGCGCGTCGGCGTCGAGAGGCCACGCGTCCTTCTCGCCCAGTTCTCGTTCGATCACGATCGATGCATGATCACCACGGTCATCGTCGACACAGTTCACGCCGAAGCGTCGATCGAAATAACAGGCATCGTCGAGTTCACGGATCAGGGAGACGAATTCGCGAGCAACCGTCTGGATGGACCAACGCACATTGTCCCCACGCCGAGAACTGCCTCGGCGGTCTCTCCAGTACGGCCGTCGCGGGGGAGCGTCCTCGTACAAGGCATCGGCATTCGTCATCAAATCCTTGAGGAACTTCTGCGCATCGGTCATCGCAGTAGCACTGGTCGGTTGCCTGTCCCAGGATGCAGTTTGGGAGCGGATCTCGTTGAAGTCGGCGACGGGGCCTCCGGCATGATCGCTCACGAATGCATCGGTGAGCAGGAGCAGGCAACGATCGTCCCAATCCGGATACTGACGTTGATTGAGCAGCTTCGATGCTTCGGCCACGAACAGGGTCCGTGGCCACACCAGCTGGTAATCCGGTTCTGACAGGCGTTCCTTCACGGCCACGATTCTCGGTGACGGCCAGTTCGCTCGGCTTCACCGGGGCGATGCGTGTCGAAGGGCCACATGCAGCGGACTCAGTACGAGTGCCCTGTCGGCGATAGCTCGTTCAGGCGCTTGTGTTGTAGGCGGTGCGGGCAGCGCGCACCAGCTCACGGACAGCGCCGGAAGCGTGGTCGAGGTTCAACGGGGGTGCCCACTGCTCGATGACGGCAGGTTCGACCGCGGCCGGGTGCGGGTGTTCGCACCACGACAGTCGCAGGTGGGTGTGCATCCAGGCGGTCAGCCGGGCCTCGTCCTCGGGAACGAGCACGACCCGGTCGGTACGTTCGGTGCGGTAGTTCTGCTCGTGGAGCAGCAGGCCGGCGAGGGTGCGGCGCAGTGTGGAGCTGCCGCTGCGCCGCAGATGATTGCCGGTGCTTCGGCGACGCAGGTTCGAGGCGATCCCGACATACAGCAACCGCAGATTTTCCACCTCGGGGTGAGCGGGACCGGGCAGCTGCGGTAGCACCGACGGAGCCGCCCACCACGCATACAGCCCTGCTGTCTTCGGCAGCGCGGTCAGCTCGTCGAGCCGGTGCGTGGCGGTGCTCCGTGCAGTAATGACAGCTGCCGGTGCGAGGACGTCGCGGTCGGTCATCGTGGTGATCTGTCCTCTCGAAACGGGTGGGCGGCGCGTCCCCCGGACAGGCGGGTCGGGGTGGCGAATGGCCTGGCGAGGTTGTTACCACGTGAGGGAGCGGGCGATCTGCGCGATTGCCGCCTCGAAGCGTTCGCGGCCGCCGGGGGAGTTCAAACCGCGAGCCGAGCAGTGCGGGATCGTGCCGGGCAGAACGTACAGCTCCCGGGTGATGCCGGCTCGGGCCCAGCCGTCGCGGGCAGCCGCACCCAGCAGTAGCACCTGTTCGAGTTTCGGGCACAGGTCGACGACCTGCCGGGTCCAGCGCACCGCCCGGGCGCGTTCGGCTGCGGTCGAGCCACCATTCTTGACTCCGGCGACGGGGAAGGGCACCACATTCGATTGGGCCTTCACCGACGACAACGTCGTCCATCGTTGCCAGTTACGTAACGGGCTGCTGGTCCATTTTCCCACCGACGGATCGTTGCCGGCGCCCGATGCCACCATCGGTTTGACCCGAGCGGCTCTGATCGCGGTGATGCTCGGTGGTGCCGATCCGGCACCGCTTCTCGCGGACGGCACCATCACCAGCGACGGAATGGATGCAGCGTTAGCGAGGCTGATGGGCTTTCTCGACGACCCGGACCCGGACTTCACGATCGTCACCCCGTAAGAAGGCGGTGAGAGCAGGGTGTTCGCCGATCTCACCGCTGCTAATTCGCCTCGATCTGTTCGATGGTCGAGCCGACGGTGTGCACGACCTGCAGCTGCGGATCCCACGGCACGATCGCCTGGACCGCGGCATCGAGTTCGGCCACGGGCGGCAGGGAGGCAGGCCCGAGGACGGACACAGTAACGGTGGTGCCGCGCCACTGCACTCCGGTGACCTGGGCGCCGGGTGTCTGGTCGAGCCAGAGTTCCGCGCGGGCCGAGATCTGCTCGGCCCACAAGGATGCAAGCGAATTGACGACCATCGGGACCGAGACGACGACCAGCGCAACCGACAACACGAGGTACGCTCGTCGCCACCGCGACCCACCCTCGCGCGCCGCGTCCCGGCCGTAGCCTGCCGCCACCAGAACCAGCGTGGCGGTGATGATCAGAGCAACGGCGTTGGAGGCGAACAGCACGAATGCACCGAGCGCGAGAGTCGGTGCTCCCGAACCGAGACACACCCCGACCACGCCGAGAGGCGGAACCAGCGAGATCGCGATGGCGACCCCGGGCAGTACATCCCCGACATCGCGTCGGGCCACCGCGACAGCTCCGACCAATCCTGTGGCCAACGCCGCAACCAGATCCATCAACGTCGGCGATGTGCGCCCCAGAACCTGCGAATTGGCCAGCACATTACCGGGATTGGGCAGGACCCGAGCGAACAGAACTCCGAGAACAACGACCAGTACGATCCCGGCAACGATACGGACGATGCTGCGCACGATCAGTGCACGCCTACCGACGGTGATACCCAGCCCCACTCCGAGGATCGGGGTGGACAACGGAGCGACGATCATCGCGCCGATCACGGTGGCCGTCGAATCGCTGACCACCCCGGCCACGGCGATCACCGCCGACAGTGCCAGCATCGTCCAGAATGCGGACCTCTTCGCCTGCCGATCGCCGACCGACAGA
Source organism: Rhodococcus sp. BUPNP1 (assembly GCF_002215235.1). Lineage (NCBI taxonomy): Bacteria > Bacillati > Actinomycetota > Actinomycetes > Mycobacteriales > Nocardiaceae > Rhodococcus > Rhodococcus sp. BUPNP1. The sequence continues at coordinate 3,070 of NZ_NERM01000030.1, read as the reverse complement.
TCCAGACGTTCGTCGAGCTCGGCGAGACTTCGCCGCTGACCGGCAGGCACCACGGAGTCGAACATGACAGTCTCCTCGAACAATTGTCGACGCGAGCCGACCCTCATCCACGCTCTCAGCACGGACGAGTCGAACACAGGTCAGCATCGGAACGGGGATGAAATGTGCTGCGCAGTAGGGACACCAGGCGCTGGCGTGTCCGGTATACCGATCCCGAATGCTGCTCTGTCGACGAGTGTGCCCGCCATCGGAACAAAGTGTCGAACCGGGCAACGATCAGCGCAGTGCACATCTGGGGGCGACCGGATTCCTGTCAACCGGAGCGATCCTCGTCGGAACTGCCCGACCGGATGGTCGACGCAGTCGACCCAACATCGCCGCCATGCCCCGCAAACCCACTGCGTAGCCGCGCCACCCGAATGTCGACGTTTCGTCGGTGGGATAATCAGTGTGCCTGTCCGCCAGCTTTACCCCGCATCCTCAGCCGGTGCTGACGACTGTAGATCAGCGGCACGAATTTTGGTCGGGATCCGGCGCGGTGCCGCCGATCTGCTCGCCCGCTATCTCGAACGTCCCGACTGCCGACCCCGGAAAAGACCGCTCGGCCTCGGAACCCTCGCGAACCCGCACTATCTGGCAAATGGCCGTCGGGCCGCGGGGCCCGGGGAGGATTCGGTAATCGCGTCAGGGTGTCGATTGCGCGAGGCTGGTTGTCCCGGCGACACGGGTGGTTGCCGAGTCGTTGGCGACGACGAGTGCGGTCAGTACTGTCGTCGCGGCACGGACGCGCACAGCCGGATGGCGTTCACGGACGGATCGGCCCCAGCAGCGTCAGCGCATCATCGGTGGTCGGTTCGCCGGCGGCCACCGCGAAGGTGTCGAAGGCGGCCGCGAGATCGTCACGCTGCGCGGCAGTCAATCTTTTCAGTACCGCCGCGATGGCGTCACGTCGATGGTCGGTGACGGTCTGGACGAGATCGGCGCCGGCCTGCGTGAGTGTCAGTGCGAGTCTGCGGCGGTCGTCCGGCGCGTCACGCCGGTCCAGTAGCCCCGCCTTGATGAGCTTGTCGACAGCTCTGCTGGCGTTGGAGGGATCGACTGCGAGTTCGTCCGCTATGACGGCAAGACTGAGCGGGCCTCGCGTGCCGACGAGCACGAGGATGCGCAAGTGGGGGATGCTCACGCGGTCTTCCACCTCGGCGACCGATGCTGCCGCTATCCCCACCAATGCGCGCGAGGCCCACATCACCGCATCGACCTGCCGATCGAATTTTTTCCTGGACCGGCGCGGCGGGGAAGAGCGGGCAACAGCGTTCATGACGTCATCTTCCGGCAGTACCTGCGATTCGGCAATCATTGCGCTCCTGCACACATGCTGATGCGTGGCTGTGCAGCGTCGGGGTCCGGCTGTGGGCGAATCGCACTTCCGGAGGAGGACGACGATGACATCAGGGTCGGTGTTGCTTTGTCCTGATATCGACAGTGCTGGCGCACAGATAGTATGAAGAGCGCACGAGGGGCGAGATTGTGGGGGCTTTGCCTCGCTCGGGAGGCTTGGTACCAAAGGTCCTCGACGGGGTGCTTCGAGCTGGATGCACGAGCATCCCTCTGTTGGCTCTGTGTCTGCCGGATCGTCGTGTGTGTCAGCGGGCGACGTCGATCACCACGCGGGTCGGGTCGTCGAGGGAGTACACCGCGAAGGGCAGGTTTGGGTCGGTGAGGCCGATGAAGGACTGGGTGGCGCCTTCGAAGATCGTCGCGCCGGTGACCTCGACGACCGCACCACCCGCTCGCCCACGGACCGGGAAGGGACCGGTGTAGGGCGTGACCTCGCTGGTGAACGGATAGGCGGAGCCACTGATCCGGACCTCGAGAACCGAGTCGCCGGCGACAGGTGTCGGGTCGCCGCTGCCGACCTCGATCGCCCGGTCGACATAGCCGACCCGCCAGCCGGGGGTGCCGCGGCCGTCGAGTTCGTAGACCACGCGATCGAACCCATCGTGGGCGCCGGTGCGAATGTCGGTGACGGTCAGCGCCGCGTCGGCGTCGGCCGGTGCGGTCTTGTCCGCCGCATCGACCGGGACGGTGCCGGGGGTATGGGTAGTGGTGGCCACCGCGACAGCGGCGGCCGGGACGGGATCAGCCTCATCGGAGGCGGCCGAGCATCCGGTCAACACCACCGCGGTGGTGGCAGCGGCCGACATGATGCGGATGTGAGTGGTGGGAATCATGCTTTGAGAGTGACCCCTGTGCAGTCAGGACAAACCGGGCCCGGTCCAGATCCGCACAGGACGCCGACACGGACGAGAACCTCTGTCGCGCAGAGTCGTCGCGATGTCATGGGCTCGCCGGCAGGGGTGGGAGCGGCCGCTCGGTGGGCAGCGGTTCGTTCGGGGTCCAGGCGTCGAAGGGCACCGTGCCGGCTCGTTCGAAGGTGAAGGTCACCGGGTGGGTCAGGCCGGGTCGGATCGCTTCGGCGGGGAATCGGCCGCGCACCGTCAAGGGCCGATCCGGTGCCGCGGTCGGTCGGAGTTGTTCGATGGGTTCTCCGGCGGCCAGGGAACTGCCGGGCAGCAGTTCGCGTGCCTGATCGGAGGCCTCGAGTGTCAACTCTCCGGCGGGGGAATCGATCGAGACGAGCCGGTCGGTCGTGGAGGACTGGTTGACGACGGTGAAGGCCAGGGTGACCTGGCCGTATCGGGGGACGGCGGGATCGGTGGGCTCGGCCTCGAAGTACACATTGCGCAGCAGCAGGTCGCCGAGTTCGGCGTTGGTGCCGTTGATGGCGACCTGCTGGGTGTCGGTCTGGGTGATCTGCCCTGCCCCGCATGCGACGAGCAGAAGTGCTGTTGATACGAGAACGAGGAGCGACCAGGCGCGACGATGCGCGGCCGAGATGCGGTGAGCGTGTAGGCGACGGTGTGCAGGCGGTGCCACAGGGTCTCCTTAAGTTCGTAGGTGCAGTTACTTCGTGAGAGTTACGTTGAGCTGTAACCCGGGCGGGCCGGGCGAGGCTGCATAAGGTTTGCCCACTCTCGAGTGGGGCTTGAAAGGACTGGCCACCCGACCT